>CAZDZU010000020.1:0-12568 GCA_964509995.1 uncultured Eubacteriales bacterium
GTACCTTAATATCCTGCGGGTTCCGCTGGCCGCGGAATTGACCGTGTTTGCCGGAGCCCTGTCGGGTGCCTGTCTGGGTTTCCTGTGGTTCAACTGCCACCCGGCTGAGATATTCATGGGCGATGTGGGAGCCCTGTCGCTCGGGGGAACACTGGGTTTGATTGCCATCCTCATCAAGCAGGAGTTTCTGCTGTTCACGGTGGCCGGGGTATTCATCCTGGAAGCGCTGTCGGTGATGCTCCAGGTTTCCTATTTCAAACTGTCGGGAGGCAAAAGAATCTTCAGGATGGCTCCCCTGCATCATCATTTTGAGCTGGCCGGCTGGCCGGAAGAAAAAGTGGTTATCCGTTTCTGGATCATAGGCATAATTTTCGCACTGTTCAGTCTGACCACACTGAAATTGAGGTAAAAATGGAGCTCAGAGGCAAAAACGTCGTGGTTGTGGGCTTTGCCCGGACGGGTCAGGCCGTCTGTGATTTCCTGCTGGAAAAAGAAGTAGGCCGGCTGACGGTCAGCGACCGCAAGCCCGAGGACGAACTGGAGGGCGTGGCTGAATACCGCAAAAAAGGAGTGGCCTTCGACTGTGGCCGGCACCGTCCGGAACTTTTCCTGGCCGCCGACCTGATTGTGGTCAGCCCGGGTGTACCGCCGCTTCCTGAAATTCTCGAGGCCCGCGACAGGGGTGTCAGAGTAATCTCGGAAATAGAACTGGCCTATCATTTTCTCCAGAGCCGGCTGGTCGGGATTACCGGTTCCAACGGAAAATCAACCACGGCCACCCTCATTTACAGGATACTCAAGAACAGCGGGCTCAAAGTTCATCTCACCGGAAATATCGGCACCCCCCTGATTTCATTCGTTAAAAAGATCCGCCCCGACCACATCATCGTCACCGAAATCTCCAGCTTCCAGCTGGAGTTCACCGAAAATTTCCGCACCGATATTGCGGTGTTTCTGAACATTTCGCCCAACCATCTCGACTGGCACAAAACCTATGAAAATTATATCCGGGCCAAAAAGAAACTTTTTGAACGGCAGCGGCCCGCCGACCTGGCTGTTCTCAACCGGGACGACGCCATCCTCTGGAACTGGCGCCGCGATAAAAAATCAGAACTATATGCTTTCAGCCGAAAGCATACAGTACCCCGGGGTTGTTACCTCAAGGACTCAACAATCTGGTTGAAGCTTGAGGAAGAACTTCCGGTTATAAAAACCAGGGACATCAAACTGAGAGGGGTTCACAACCTGGAAAACGTCATGGCTGCTGTGGTTGCCTCCCGCCTGGCCGGGGCGAGTCTGCCGGCCATCCGGCAGACCGTCAGAGACTTCAGGGGGTTAGAACACCGACTGGAAGAAGTACGCACCATAAACCGGGTCCTGTTCGTGAACGACTCCAAAGCTACTACTGTGGCTGCTACTGTTAAGGCTGTTCAGTCCTACTCACGCCCAATCGTGCTAATCCTCGGGGGGCGCGACAAGGGGGGAGATTTCTCCCCCCTGCGTCGCGCGCTAAAAAGCCGGGTGAGAAAGATCCTGCTGATCGGAGAAGCAAAGGAAAAAATAAGGAAAGCCCTGGCCGGAGCTTTTCCGCTGGAAGAATCCACCTCCTTCCGGGAGCTGGTGACCAAAGCCTATCAGGCGGCCAGACCGGGAGATGTGGTGCTGCTGGCGCCGGCCTGCACTTCCTGGGACATGTTCAGGAACTTTGAAGAACGGGGCCGGCTGTTTAAAAGAGAAGTCAACCGCCTGGCCAGAAAACTGGCGGTGAGGAAAAAGAGCTGATGGAAGTCTTCAAGAGATTTGCTTTCGACAAAGTCCTGCTGGTCAATACCCTGCTGCTTCTAATTCTGGGCATTATCATGGTCTTCAGCTCCTCGGCCATCCTGGCCGGCGAAAAATACCGGCAGAGCTTTTATTTCCTGACCAACCAGATCATAGCCGCGGTCTTCGGTCTGATCCTGATGGTCATCGTGGCTTCGGTCAGAGAACCATTTTTCACCATGACCAGATTGATTTACCTGGCCACCGGTTTTACGTTCCTGCTGCTGGTGCTCTGCCTGGTCATGCCGCCCTCGGCCAACGCCCATCGCTGGGTTCAGTTCCTGGGCGTGCGTTTTCAACCCTCGGAGCTGGCCAAGGTCGTTCTGATCCTGTTCCTGGCCAACTACTGTTACCGGAAAGCCGACACCATCAACCACTGGAAAACCCTGCTGATTCCGGTGGGCGTGGTGTTGATGTTTGTCCTCGTAATTCTGCTGGAGCCCGATTACAGCACCGCCGTCTTCATCTTCCTGATTTCGGCTCTGATGCTTTACCTGGGCGGGGTAAAACTGAAGTATTTTGCTCCGCCGGCACTGGTGCTGCTGGTGATATTCGTTGTCTTCCTGTTTTCAGCCGATTACCGGGTGAACCGGCTGCACGGATTTCTATCGCCCGACCAGGACCCGCTGGGCAAAGCTTTCCAGGTCAGGCAGTCCAGACTGGCCGTCGGAGCCGGCGGCCTGCTCGGGGTCAGCATCGGCTCTTCAACCCAGAAGCTTTACTTCCTGCCCTGTGCTCACACCGATTTCATCTTTGCCATCATCGGCGAGGAGGTGGGCTTGCTGGGCACCCTGGGCACTGTGGGCCTATTCCTGCTCTTTCTGTTCCGTGGCTTGAAAATCGCGGGTCAGGCCCTGAACGCCAGCTGCCGGCTGGTGGCCTACGGTCTGACCTTCAGCATAATCATTCAGGCTCTTCTTAACATCAGTGTGGTTCTGGGCCTGGGACCGGTCACCGGAATTCCCCTGCCCTTTATTTCCTTCGGCCGTTCGGCCCTGGTCTGCAACCTGCTGGCCGTGGGTCTGCTCCTGAATATCTCCCAGAGAAAGCTGGAGGTTATTCCATCCCCATGAAGAAGACGACAGTGATCATCAGCGGCGGCGGCACGGGCGGGCATCTTTACCCGGCCCTGGTCCTTGGCCGGACCCTGCTCCGGTTGCAGCCCGACCTCCGGCTGGTTTATGTCGGCAGCTCCAGGGCGGTTGAAAAAAAGATAATGTCAGCCGAAGCTTCCAGCTTTGTCACCATTCCGGTTGAAGGACTTAAAGGCCGGGGATGGAAGAAGGTGCGTGGACTGGCTCTGCTTCCACTGGCTTTTTTGAAATCACTTTATATACTCCTGCGCTTCCACCCGGCTCTGGTGGTCGGTGTCGGGGGCTTCAGCGCCGGCCCGATTGTGCTGCTGGCCGCCCTGATGAAAAAACCGACAGTCATCCTGGAGCAAAATGCCCTGCCCGGTTTTACCAACAGGAAGCTAAGCCGGTTTGTCGACCTGGTTATTGTTTCCTTCGCCAGCTCTCTCTCCTACTTCGGGGACAAAGCAATTCTGGTCGGCAACCCAGTCCGGCCGGAATTCTATGAAATTCAGAAAAAGAAAAGAGACCGGGTACTGACTCTGCTGATTTTCGGCGGAAGCCAGGGCTCAAGATTTTTGAATGACCGGATAATAGAGTCTCTCCCCCAGCTTCAGGAACTCAAAGATTCTTTGCTCATTTATCACCAGACGGGAGAAAAAGACCTGAACCGGGTCAGCCAGGCTTACCTGGAGCACAGCTTTTCCAGGGCCGTGGTGGCGGCCTTTTTCTCTCCCATGGCTGATTACCTGGGCAAAGCTGACCTGGTCATATGTCGGGCCGGAGCTACCACCTGTGCCGAGCTGATTGCGGCCAGAAAGCCGGCTCTTCTGGTGCCCTTTGCTGCGGCAGCCGATAATCATCAGGAATTCAACGCCCGGGAGATGGAAAAAGCTGGCGGAGCCGAGGTCATCCTGGAAAAGGATTTTCAGCCCGGTCTGCTGGCGGAAAAAATAAAGTACTACCTGAACCATACGGAAGCTCTCGACCGAATGGAACAGAGCCTGGAAAAATTGCGGCCGGAAAACGTGGCCGAAAAAATTGCCGGTCTCTGTCTGGACAGGCTGAAGACCCGAGCAGGAGGCGCCCGTGGTTAAAAAAGGCTACCGTAAACTGAATCGCATTCACATGGTTGGCATCGGCGGCACCGGCATGTGCGGCATCGCCGAAGTTCTGCTCAATCTCGGTTACCAGGTTTCCGGCTCGGACCTTCAGGAAAATGAAGCCACCCAGAGGCTGGCCAGACTCGGAGCCACAATCCACCGCGGCCATGCGGCCGAAAATGTCGGTCAGGCTGATGTGGTTGTAATTTCCTCCGCGGTGCGGGAGGACAACGTGGAAGTGGTCCAGGCCAGAACCCGCAAGATTCCGGTCATTCCCCGGGCTGAGATGCTGGCTGAGTTGATGCGGATGAAATACGGCATTGCTGTGGCCGGAGCCCATGGCAAGACTACCACCACTTCCATGACGGCCATGGTGCTGGAGGTAGCCGGTTTTGACCCGACGGTCATAGTCGGAGGCCGGCTTAACACCCTGGGAGCTAACGCTCGCCTGGGAGAGGGAGATTTCATCGTGGCCGAGGCTGACGAAAGTGACCGCTCATTCCTGTATCTTTCACCCTTCATCGCGGTCCTGACCAACATCGACGCCGAGCATCTGGACCACTACGGCACCTTGGAAGAGATCAAGAAGACTTTTGTCAGTTTTGCCAATAAGGTTCCATTTTACTGTCCTGTTATTCTGTGCCTGGACGACCCCAACCTGCAGTCGATCATTCCGGACCTGGAAAGAAAGATCATAACTTATGGCTTCAGCTCCCAGGCTGACATCCAGGCCAGGGATTTTTCCTTTTCGGAATTCTCCAGCCAGGCAACGCTTTACGCTTCCGGCCACCGGCTGGGGCGCCTGAAGCTGAACGTTCCTGGCAAACACAACATCCTGAATGCCATGGCCGCCACGGCCGTGGGTCTGGACCTGGATATCCCGGCCCGGACGATTCTCAAGGCTCTGGAAGAATATTCTGGAACCGGGCGCCGGTTTGAGCTTAAGAGTACGGTCAGAGACATAATGATCATCGAAGATTATGCTCATCACCCGACCGAAATCAGAGCCACCCTGGAGGCCGCCCGGACCGGCTGGGACAGAAGGCTGGTGGTTGTTTTTCAACCTCACCGCTATAGCCGCCTGGCCAGGCTTCTCCCCGATTTTGCCACTGCCTTCAATCAGGCTGACGTTCTGCTGGTGACTGAAATCTATGCCGCCGGCGAAGACCCGATCGAGGGAGTCAACGGCCAGGCCCTGTTCGAAGCCATAAGACAGTTCGGTCATAAAAATGTCCTCTTTGAGCCGACGCTCAACCGGGTCCCCGCCCGGCTGGCAGAAATACTTTTACCGAATGATATGCTCCTGTTCCTGGGAGCTGGAAATATCAGCCGGATTATTCCGGAAACAATAAAATTGCTGCAGGGAGAAAGCAACCATGGCCGTTGAAAACGGATATCCGCTCAATGCCGCCGGGGCCGTGGTTTTTCAACGCTCGGCCCGGCCGGCCAGGCTCAAGGGCAAAGCCGGGAAAAAAGCCCTGCGCTGGACTCACCTGGTAGGTCTGTTCTTCAGCCTTATCCTCTTCTTCTTCGGCCTGGCTCAGGTCTATTATTACCTCATCACCTGCGACCACCTCAGAATTAAAAATATAGAAGTCATCTCAACCAGCCCGGAGCTCAAGCAGCGGGTGGAAAACTTCCTGCAGGGCCGAAACCCCGGCAATATTCTTATCTGCAACCTTGATTATCTCCGGCTGAGTCTTACTTCACTGCCGGCCGTCAAAGAAGTACGGGCTGAAAAAAACCTGCCTTACACTCTCCGGGTAGAAGTCTTCGCCAGGACGCCCAGGCTCTATGTCCACCGCGGCCTGTATTTTCTGGTGGACGAGGAAGGCAAAGTGATCAGAAGCGAAGCCGAAGCTTCCGACCCGTCGTATCCGGTTCTGGAGGACGAAGCCGGTTTCAACCAGTCTTACCAGGACAAGGTCCGGCTGGCCTGCCAGGCTCTGTCCGGTCTCGAGCCCGGAGCCAGGCAGATGGTGAGCAGAATAATTTTCAGGTCGGACCGGAGGCTGGAAGTGGAGCTGACCGACGACCCGGCCCGGATAATCATCAACGCTGAAAATTTTCCGGAACAGTTGCCCTATTACCTGGCAAACAGAGAGGCCTGGATACAGCTGTTCGGACCGCTGGAGTACGTTGACCTGAGGATTGAAGGCCGGGCCTATGTCAAGCCACTGGAACTCTCAGCCCAGGACTCCAGGGGACAGAAAAAGGAGGTAAGTTAATGGCCAGAAACAACTATCTGGTAGGTCTGGACATCGGCACCAAGAAGACGGTGGCCATCATCGGAGAAATTACCGAAGAACACAAGGTTGAAATCATCGGCATCGGAGTCGCGGAATCCAAGGGCATCAGGAAGGGAGTGGTGGTCAACCTGGACCTGACCATCTCGGCCATCAAAAGGGCCCAGGAAGAGGCCGAGCTGATGGCCGGAGTGGAGATAGAATCAGCCTACGTGGGCATTTCTGGCTCCCACATCAAGAGTTTCAACAGCCGCGGCGTGGTGGCCGTATCCGGAAAGAACCGGGAAATTTCCCGCGAGGATATCCGCCGGGTTATCGGCCAGGCGAGGGCCCTGTCCATTCCGCCCGACCGGGAAATAATTCACATCATTCCCCAGGAATTCATCGTGGACGAACAGGACGGAATCAAGGACCCGCTGGGCATGAGCGGCATAAAACTGGAAGTAAACGTCCACATCGTTACCTCGGCCATTACCTCCATCCAGAACCTGAAGAACTGCCTGGACCGGGCCGGTATCGGCATTCAGGAAATTGTCCTGAACCAGATCGCCACCAGCCACTCGGTTCTGACCCACGACGAGCGGGAGCTGGGAGTCGGCCTGATCGATATCGGGGCCGGCACCACCGAAGTGGCCATCTTCGAACGGGGTTCCCTCTGGTACACCTCGACCATACCCCTGGGCGGCGATAATTTTACCAACGACATTGCCGTCGGGCTCAGGACGCCCATTCCCGACGCGGAAAAAATAAAGAAGAAATACGGCTGTGTGGCCCTGCCGGTAACCGAAGAACAGGACACGATTGAAGTCCCGACGGTTGGCAAGGGCCGGAAATCCCGGGTGATGTCGCGACAGATTCTGGCCGACATCATCCAGCCCCGGGCTGAGGAAATTTTCCGTCTGGTGGATTCCGACATCAAGCGGATGGGATACGAAAAATCCCTAAACTCGGGGCTGGTTCTGACCGGCGGCACCGCCCTGCTGGACGGTCTGGAAGAAGTGGCCGAGGAAATATTCGACCTGCCGGTAAGAAGGGGAGACCCGAACTATATCGGCGGGCTGATCGACCGCGTCAGCACGCCAGATTACGCCACGGCTGTCGGGCTCATCCTTTACGGATATAGCCAGATTCTCGAACGCGGTTTTATAAAAGATAAAAAGAAAGGCTTCTGGACCAGGATTAAAGACTGGTTCAACGAATAAGGAGGCAAAAAATGCGCGATGACTTCGGCAACAAAATCAAGTTTCACCTGGCAGAAGATAACCCGGGAGCAAAAATCAAGGTGATCGGAATCGGAGGCGGCGGAGGCAATGCCGTCAACCGGATGATCGAGAGCGGAATCGAGGGAGTTGAATTCATCGCCATCAATACCGACCGTCAGGCCTTAAACAGCAATCGAGCCCATCTCAAAATCCAGATCGGCAGCAAGCTGACCAAGGGCCTCGGTTCGGGCGGAGACCCGGAGGTTGGCCGCCAGGCAGCGGAAGAAGACACTGAACGGCTGGCTGAGATTCTGGAAGGCGCCGACATGGTCTTCCTGACCGCCGGACTGGGAGGCGGCACCGGAACCGGAGCCACTCCGGTCATTGCCAACCTGGCCTCCGGGATGGGCATGCTGGCCATCGCTATCGTCACCATGCCCTTTGCCTTCGAGGGGAGGATCAGAGCCAAGAAGGCTGAAGAGGGCCTTCAGGAACTGAAATCGGTTGTGGATACGGTCATCGCCATCCCCAACCAGAGGCTGATTGACACGGTTAACCTGGACACCACCATTCCAGAAGCCTTCCGGATGGCCGACGATGTCCTGCGCCAGGCGGCCCAGGGCATTTCCGACCTGATAACCAGGCCCGGCCTTATCAACCTGGACTTTGCCGACGTTAAGTCCATAATGAAAGGAATGGGCATGGCCTTCATGGGAACCGGCATCGCCAGCGGCGAAAACCGGGCGGTGGAAGCGGCTCAGAAAGCCATCAGCAGCCCGTTGTTGATAGACACTTCCATAGAGGGAGCCAGGGGTGTTCTCATCAACATCACCGGCGGCAAGGATATGACCCTGCACGAAGTCTCCAAAGCCTCCCAGCTGATAACCAGCCTGGCCGACCCCGAAGCCAACATAATTTTTGGCACGGTGCTGGACGAAGAAATCCGGGAAACTATCAAGGTCACGGTGATTGCCACCGGCTTCGACCACAGAAGACCCAGAAGCGCGACTCCCGAAGTTACAAGAAAACCGGCCAGCAACCCGCCGACTCAGACCTCCGTTCTGGTCAAGGGTGACACCCCGCCCTATCTTTTTGAACCCAAGGGAGGGCCGGGCTCGCCGGCCATGGTGGAGCCGCCTCCTTCAGAAATCGACTGGAATGAACTGAACACCCCCGCCTTTATCAGAAAAACCAGACAGAGTCCGATGAGGAAAACGCCCAATGACCTGCGCTGACCTGGTGGTAGCCGGCCTTGACCAGCTTCTGACCTGCGGCGGCCCGGCTCCCCGAACCGGACCGGCCATGAGGGAAGTCGGGCTGCGGGAAAAAGCCTGGATTGCCGGTTACCGGGGCAGGATAGTCTTTGTCGGCCAGGAAAAAGAATTCAGGCAGAGAGTTCAGCCAGAGGAGGGAGCCCGGATTATTGACGGCAGCGGGCTGGTCGGACTGCCGGGCTTCATCGACTGTCACACCCACCTGCCTTTTGCCGGAAACAGAGAAAAAGAATTCTCACTCCGTCTTCAGGGCTACACCTACCAGCAACTGGCGGCCATGGGTCTGGGAATTCAGACTACCGTCCTGGCCACCAGAGAGGCCAGCCGGGAGGAGCTCAAAAAACTCTGCCTCAACCGTCTGCAGACCATGTTGCTCAATGGCACAACCACGGTTGAGGCTAAAAGCGGCTACGGCCTGAACTTCGAAGATGAAATCAAGCAACTCGAGGTGGTGAAGGAACTGGCCGGGGAACAGCCGGTCAGCCTGGTGCCGACCTTCATGGGCGCTCATGAAATTCCGCCCGAATATAAGTCCGAACGGAAGACTTACATTGAATTATTAAAGAATAAAATCATGCCCGAGGTGAGAAGGCGCAACCTGGCTGAATTCTGCGACATTTTCTGCGAACCCACAGTCTTTAACCTGGAAGAAACTGAAGAGCTGGCCGGAGCGGCCCTGAAGCTGGGGTATAAACTCAAGATCCATTCTGACGAATTTGTGCCGATCGGCGGGACAGAGCTGGCGGTGAAGCTTGGAGCCCGTTCGGCCGAGCACCTGATAAATATCACTCCGGAGGGAATAGACAGACTCAGCCGGAGCCGGACGGCCGCAGTCCTCCTGCCCGGAGTTTCCTTCTTTCTGATGATGGATAAAAAGGCTCCTGCCCGGGAGCTTCTCGACCGGGGAGCAATCGTCGCCCTGGCCACCGATTACAACCCGGGAAGTTCTCACCTGATGTCCATGCTCTTTGTGCTGCAACTCGGAGTATTTACCCTGCGCCTGACTGTGGAAGAAGCCATTAACGCCTGCACCATAAATGCCGCTTACGCCATTGACCGCCAGGACCGCTGCGGGTCACTGGAGCCGGGCAAAGATTTTGACCTCATTCTTTGCGATATTCCTTCCTATCTCTCGCTGGCGTACGAACTGGGTCGCAACCCGGTCAGAACAGTAATTAAAGGTGGCCGGGTGGTGGTGGAAGACAGCCGGCCGGTTGTCTGAACCCTGCTTCTGGAATTTTCTTTCGGCCCGCCATTCCCATTCTCAATACCCGGCTTCTTGAGCCTGCCTGAAAACGAGTATGACGGACGGGAACATATGAACGTTCATTCATATATTCCCGCTGCCCGGGCCGATCTTCCTCTGCAGTTAGTTTACCGGGCCGGCTCCAGGTCGGGCTGAGGCTTTTCTTAAACCTGGTGAAATCCGCCGGCAAATGTTGTAAATTCAAAAAGGTAAGGAGATAAAATCATGATCAGCCCAAAAAGTCTCAACTATCGCCCTGCAATTTTCTTTATGACGACAATATTCCTGACGTCTCTGTTCCTGCTCCCGCCATGGCTCCGTTCTCAGAGCAGGCGGGTGGTTTACAAACCCGGCCCGCAAGATTTCAAGTACACCTTTGGCCAGAGCCGGCCGGTGATGAAGGTCAGACCGGGCACGATCATAGAAACCTGGACCGAAGATTGTTACGACGGCCGGGTTAAAAGGCCGGAGGACCTGCCGACTGAAGTCATCCCTCCCGGACATGATAACCCTCAGACCGGACCTTTTTATATTGAAGGAGCCGAGCCGGGCGACACTCTGGTTGTCCATCTGATTTCTCTGGAGCCCATCAGGGACTACGCCATAAGCAGTTATTTCCCCGGCTTCGGCATTATGACACCCAGCAAATACACGGCCATGCTCAATCCTGCCCTTCCGGAGACAGTCTGGTGGTATCGGGTTGATAAAAGGAAAGAAACAGTCCGCTTCCGAGCCCGCAACGGAGATTTTTCCCTCGACATCCCGATAAAACCTTTTCTGGGTTGCCTGGGAGTGGCCCCGGCCGACAATGAAGTCAGGACCACCATTGTGCCCGAAGCCTTCGGCGGCAACCTGGATTCGCCGGAAATCCGGGCGGGTCATACAATTTATCTTCCGGTAAATGTGAGGGGGGCCCTGCTCTTTCTCGGCGACGGCCATTTAGTTCAGGGCGATGGGGAAATAATCGGGACGGCGGTGGAAGCGGCCATGAAGGTTGTGTTTTACCTGGACCTGATAAAAAACAGGAGGACCGACTGGCCGAGAATCGAGAGTGATGACTATCTGATGAGCCTTGGCAGCTACCGACCGCTGGAGGATGCTTTCCGGATTGCTCACCGGGACCTGATTGACTGGCTGATGACAGATTACCGGATGGACTTGATGGACGCCTACCAGCTGCTGTCACAGGTCGGCGAGGTCCGGATTGCCCAGGTGGTTGACCCCAACTACACAATTGTGGCCCGCTTCCCGAAGAAGTATCTTCCCCCTGCCTCAGGCGAGACCGCTCATCAAAAGATAAGGAAATTGAAGTTCTGAGAGTTCAGGTCCGTCTTTCCAGGTTGCGTTTTCTGATGTGAAGAAAAAGCTCGATCAGATCCCGGCGCTTCAGTTCATCGGTTTCAACCGCAAAGGCTGTTGAGCGGTACAGGTCCCAGTCTTCAGCAATCTCCGCCGGCAGCGATAGACTTCTGTGGAGTTCGCTTCCGGGAGTAAGATAAAAAACTGATGGCCCGACCAGGACGTCAAGTTCCAGAAGCTTTTCGGTGGTGTCGATAATTTCTTCTCTGGTCTGGCCGGGAAGCCCCAGGATGAGATAAACGGTAACGAAGAATCCCAGCCTGCGGGCCAGCTTCAGGAGTCCGAAAAATTCGGCCTCATCCTTTTTCTGCGGCCGGTGATGCCGGAGTCTTACCTCCGGATTTCCGGACACCCAGGACAGGTCCAGCTTCCTTACCCCGGCCCGTTTCATCAGGACCAGCAGATCTTCAGTCAGATTTTCATAACCCAGGCCGTTCATGAAGCTAAGTTCCACTCCCTGAAGAAGACTGTCTGAAGCCACGGCTTTGAGGAAGGCGGCAAACCATTCCCTGTCTGAAGCCAGATTGTCATCTTCAAAATTGAAGATCCTGACCTGCCGCTGCTGATAATTCCAGCGCATCTCTTCCAGGACAGAAGAGACGGTCCGGTAATCGGTCCGGCGTCCGAAGACCAGGTGGACGTTGCAGAAGGAACAATTCTGAGGGCAGCCGCGGCTGGCCTGGAGCGAAAGATAATTTTTCTTGCCAATACGATAACGCCCTGGAGAAAGAAGCTCATGAGCCGGCCGGAGCATTTTCCAGTCGAGCGACCCGACCGGCCGGTCTTCGGGCAGAAACCCCTCCCGGCTGAGAAATCCCGGCAGGCTGCTTTCGGCCTGGCCAGCGATGACAAAATCTATTTCCGGAACCCGTTTTTTAATCTCTTCTCCAGCGCAGGTAGCCTGATTCCCACCTATTCCGATGGGAATATGATACTTTTCTTTGAGCCGCCGGACCAGTTCAGCCACCGTGCTGAAATAAGCGGCAAAGGAGCTGTTGACGGCTATCAAATCAGGCTTCAGCTCTCCCACCGTGGCCACGATTTTTTCAACCGGCCAGCCAAAATGTTGATATCGCCTGAAAAAACAGGGCTGGTCCAGATATGGTTTAAGGAATGAGAACTTTTCAGGAAGCGGAATTTCTTTTCGCCTGACAGGGCTCAAAGCATCGAGTATTTCCACCCCGAAACCGAAGGTTCTAAGCACCGCGGCCGTGTACAGAAGACCCAGGGGATAAAGGCGAATG
>CAZDZU010000021.1:0-2409 GCA_964509995.1 uncultured Eubacteriales bacterium
GACCAGGCCCGGACGATCAGGATTCCGGTGCATATGATAGAGACCATTAATAAGCTGGTGCGGATTTCCCGACAGCTGGTTCAGGAACTCGGCCGGGAGCCAACCTGCGAGGAAATCGCCAAAAAGATGGACATGCCGGTCAGCAAGGTCAGAAAAATCATTAAAATTGCCCAGGAACCGATATCCCTGGAAACTCCGATCGGTGAAGAGGAGGACAGCCATCTGGGCGATTTCATCGAGGATAAGATCATGCCCTCACCACCCGAAAGGGTTTACTACCAGAGCCTCCGGGAACATATCGACGAAGCCCTCAAGACCCTGACCGACCGTGAAGCCCGGGTTCTGAAGATGCGCTTCGGACTGGGCGACGGCAACGAGCATACCCTGGAAGAAGTGGGGCAGCAGTTCAAGGTCACCAGGGAAAGAATCCGTCAGATTGAAGCCAAGGCCCTGCGCAAATTGAAGCATCCGACACGCAGTAAGAAGCTCCGCTCCTTCACCAATAGCTTCTGAAACGGTGAATTGACTAACCTTTAAATATCTGGTATAAAATCAAAAAAGGGCCTATAGCTCAGCGGAAGAGCTACCGGCTCATAACCGGCAGGTCCCAGGTTCGAATCCTGGTAGGCCCACCAAAAAACGGCTAGATGAATCGAGAGACAACGTGGATGGAGTGGACGCTGACTTTGAAAAATTAATCCAGCTCCAGGAGCTGGACAACGCCCTCAGGCAGATTGCCGCTAAACTGTCCGACATCCCCCATCTCATAGAACAGGTTGAAAAAAAGATTCAGGCCGATTCCGACCTGGTCGTCCGGGCGAAAGACCGCCTGACACAGAACCAGAAGAAGAGAAGAGACCTGGAGACCGAGGTCAAAGACCTGAAAACCCAGATTGCCAAATACAAACGGCAGCTCAACGAGGTAAAATCCAACAAGGAATACACCTCGCTGCTGAAAGAAATCCAGGAAACCCAGGACAAAATAGACCGTCTGGAAGAAGAAATAATCAAGGAACTGCTGGCGGCTGACGAAATTGAAGAAGAAATCAGGAGCGCCAGCCTCAAACAGAAGAACGAGGAAGAGCACCTGAAGCAGGAGATCAAAGCCCTCAACCAGAGAAAGCAGGCTCTGGAGGAAGAAAAGAGCCAGCTATCAAAGAAAAGAGAGGAACTCGTGCCAGCAATTCCTAAACCCCAGCTTCAGCTCTATCTGAGCATCTCCAGAAAGCGGGCCGGAATTGCCCTGTCCAAAGTGACAGAAGAATTCTGCTCCATGTGTCAGCTGAGAATCAGGCCCCAGATGCTGAACGAAATCCGCGACCGAAGCAAAATCCATCTTTGCGAGAGCTGCGGCCGCATCCTTTATTTTGATTATTCGGAAGAATCCAGAGAGGAAGCCGAAGAATCCTCCCGATAAAGGCTTTCGATCAGCTCCCGATAGCGATTTTCCACAGCCGCCCTTCTGACCTTGAGGGTGGGTGTGATTTCACCCTTTTCAATTTCCAGTTCCCTGTCCAGCAGAGCCACTCTCTTGATTTTTTCATAAGAAGCCATGCCAGCGGTGGCCCTGTCTATTTCGCTCTGGATAAAGGCCACGATTTCCGGGTGGGCGACCAGCTCTTTACGGTCGGCAAAAGAAATCCCGCGGCTTCTGGCCAGTTCTTCCAGTTTCTCGAAGTTTGGCACCACCAGAGCTGAAATGAAACGCCTCCGGTCTCCTATGACCACCACAGTGTTTATGTATGGGCATGTCTTCAGAAGGTTCTCAATGGGTTGCGGGGCCACGTTCTTGCCGCCGGAAGTTACGATCAGGTCCTTTTTCCGGTCAGTTATGACCAGAAAGCCATCTTCGTCCAGGTGGCCGATATCGCCGGTATGGAACCAGCCTCCCTCAAAGGCTTCCCTGGTCTCGGCCTCTTTCTTGTAATAACCCTTCATGACATTGGGCCCCCGGGCCAGTATTTCCCCGTCGGGCGCGATAGTGATCTCGACTTCGGGAATCGGCTTGCCCACCGTTCCAAACCTGATGGCTCCCGGCCGGTTGACGGTCAGGACCGGGGCGGTTTCGGTCAGTCCATAGCCTTCATAGATAACCAGGCCCAGGGCATAGAAAAATTCAGCTATGTCCTTGGCCAGCGGGGCTCCGCCCGAAATAAAAAATCGCACCCGGCCACCGGTTCTTTCGATGATTTTGCTGAAGACCAGTTTGTGGGCAATCCGGCGTTTGAATTTCAGAAGACCAGGAATCTTTTCTCCGGCCAGGTCTCTCTGAGCGTATTTTCTGCCGACCCTGTAGGCCCAGAAAAATATCTTTTTCTTCAGAGCGGAACTGGTCAGGATATTGTCCATAACCCGGGCATAGATCTTCTCAAAAACCCTGGGTACGCTGACCATGATATTGGGGCGGAT
>CAZDZU010000021.1:2419-6093 GCA_964509995.1 uncultured Eubacteriales bacterium
GATTTCAAGCAGATTCTGGGCCACGGCATCTATGCTCTCGGCAAAACCGATCGTGGTTCCGGCATAGATATAAGCGAACATGACCATCCGTTCCAGCACGTGGGACAGGGGCAAGAATGATAGAACCGTGTCGCGGGAAGTGATGTCAAACAGGGCCACGCAGGTCTTGACGTTGGAGATAAAATTGTGGTGGGTAAGGATAACGCCCTTGGGATATCCGGTTGTTCCAGAAGTATAAATTAAAGAAGCTTCGTCTTCGGGCGAGATAGCCGCAGCCAGGCTGGCAAAAAGCCCGGGATTTTCAACCGCTTTTTTCTGGCCGATTTCCAGAAGATCGGCTAGATTCATAAACCCGGAAACTTTTTCCGTCTCAAAGGTAATGAAATGACGGACCCGGTTCAGATTGTTCCTGATGGCTTCAATCTTCGCTCTTTGCTCGGGATTGGAGACCACCACCACTGAAGCGTCCGAGTCCTGAATGATGTATTCCGCCTGCTGGGAAGTCAGGGAAGTATAGATGGGAACGGTCAGACCACCCTGGCAGATGGTGGCAAAATCGGTCATCACCCATTCGGGCCTGTTTTCGGACAGAATGATCAGCTTGTCCCCTTTCCCGAACCCCAGATGGTTGAGGGCCAGGGCCAGGTGAATCACGGCTTTTTCAAATTCGCTCGTGGAAATTGGGACATACTGGCCCTGCTTCTTATACAGCATCAGGTCTGGTTTCTGGTATTCCCTGACAGTATTTAAGAATAACTGGGCTAGAGTTTCAATCATTACAAGCCTCCTCGGATGGTATCCAGGCCGATTTTAAGAAATTGCCGGGTCGAAATCAAACTGATTTTCAAAGGTTCAGGCTCAGTCTTCTCTCACCTTGGCAATGGAGCAAACCCGGTCCTTATCCTCCAGCTGAATCAGCCTGACTCCCTGAGTGGCCCGGCTGAGAGGTCTGATTTCGGTAGTTTTTATCCTTATAACCTTGCCGCTTATGGTGATTATCAGGAGGTCGTCTTCGTTAACCCCGACCATGGCCAGGGCTGGACCTATCTTATCTGTAATTTTCAGGTTGATCACACCCTGCCCGCCCCGGTTATGGGTCGGGTAGTCTTCAACCGGGGTTTTCTTGCCATAACCACGCTCGGAGGCCGTAAATATGTATTTATCCTCAGGACCGACCACGATCATGCTTATCACCCGGTCCTTCGGTTTCAGAGTTATGGCCTTGACTCCGGCTGCCTGACGGCCCATCGGCCTGACCAGTTTTTCCTTAAAGCGGATGGCTTTGCCCATTCTGGTGCCGATGATGATGTCGTTCTTGCCGTTGGTCAGGGCAGCGGTAAACAACTGGCTCTTGGGTCTCAGGGACATGGCAATAATACCGCCCCGGCGGACATTCTTGAACTCGCTCAATCTGGTCTTCTTGATCAAACCGCTGTCGGTCATTATGACTACATACTGATCGTCCCGGAATTCCTTAACGGCCAGGATGGACTGGACTTTTTCATCCGGCTGCATTTCCAGCAGGTTGACGATGGCTTTGCCCCGGCCGGAGGGCCCGACATCGGGCACATCCAGAGCTTTAAGCCAGTACATCCTTCCCTTATTGGTAAACACCAGAAGGTAGGAGTGGGTCGAACCGACAAAAAGGTTCTCCACCACGTCCTCGGCCTTCATCTCGATCCCTTTCCGGCCTTTGCCCCCCCGGCTCTGGTAGCGGTAGGCACTGAGCGAAGTCCGTTTGATGTAACCGGACTGAGTATAGACTATGGCCACATCTTCTTCCTTTATCAGGTCCTCGGCCTTGATCTCGGTGATGACCTCATCCCTGATCTCCGTCCGTCTGTCATCTTGATACTGTTCCTTGAGCTGTTTCAGTTCATCCTTGATGATCTGGAGGACCATTTCTGGATTCTTAAGGATGAGTTTTAACTGCTTGATTAAAGCCAGCAGCTCTTTGTGCTCCGTCACAATCTTCTGTCTTTCCAGGCCGGTCAGTCTCTGCAGTTGCATTTCCAGGATGGCCTGGGCCTGGACGGCCGTGAGTTTGAACTTGGTCATCAACCCATTCTTGGCCTCTTCCACCGTCTTCGAAGAACGGATGAGGCTGATGACGGCATCCAGAAAATCAAGGGCGATCAGCAGGCCTTCCAGGATGTGAGCCCGGTGTTCGGCTTTCTTCAGGTCGTGCTTGGTGCGCCTGACGATGACATCCCGGCGGTGGGCGATGAAGTAGTTCATCATCTCCAGCAGGTTGAGCAGCTTCGGCTGTTTATCAACTATGGCCAGCATGATTATGCCGAAGGAAGTCTGCAGGGCGGTATGTTTGTAAAGGTTATTGAGAATGATCTCCGGCAGCTCGCCACGTTTGACTTCTATCACCACCCGTATGCCTTCCCGGTCCGATTCATCCCTGATATCAGCAATGCCCTCTATTTTCTTGTTGTTTACCAGGTCGGCTATGTTCTCCAGCAGCCGGGCCTTATTGACCCCGTAAGGAATTTCGGTGATTACAATTCTGTCCCTTTCCCCTTTATCCGCTCGCTCTATGGTGGTTTTAGCCCGGAGGTGGATTACTCCCTTACCGTCCTGGTAGGCCTGACGGATGTTCTGACGGTTAAAAACATAACCGCCCGTCGGAAAGTCCGGCCCCGGGATGAATTTCATGATATCATCCAGGCTGGCTTTAGGATGGTCTATGAGATAAATAAGACCGTCGCAGACCTCGGCCAGGTTGTGGGGTGGAATATTGGTGGCCATGCCGACGGCAATACCCGAAGCCCCGTTGACCAGAAGATTGGGGAATTTGGCTGGCAAAACCTCTGGCATCAGCAGGCTTTCATCGTAGTTAGGAACAAAATTTACCGTATCCTTTTCGATGTCAGCCAGCAGCTCTTCGGCCAGCCTGGTCATCCGGACCTCGGTATAACGCATGGCCGCCGGTGGGTCGCCGTCGATTGACCCGAAGTTGCCCTGCCCATCGACCAGGGGGTAGCGCATGCTGAAATCCTGGGCCATCCTGACCAGGGCATCGTAAACAGCCACGTCACCGTGGGGGTGGTACTTACCGATGACATCACCCACAATCCTGGCCGACTTCTTGTAGGGTTTGTTGTGGGTGGTGCTGGTTTCCCACATGGCATAGAGGACGCGCCGGTGGACTGGCTTGAGTCCGTCCTTGATATCAGGAATGGCCCGGCCGATGATGACGCTCAGGGCATAGTCCAGGTAGGACTTTTTCATCTCCTCTTCCAGGCTGACCACAGACAGACTCTGAGCTATTGGAGCCATCTGCTCTGGATTTTGAGCTTTTTGAGATTCTGGTTTGGTTCCTTGAGGATTTTCGCGGGCCGGCCCGGGCTGTTCGGCTTTCTCTTCCGGTTTTTCTTTTTTACTTTTCTTCGGTTCTGGTTTTTCTTTTTTAGCGGTCATCAGTCCAACCTTTCCCTATAATCTCCCTGACCGTATCAGATATCAAGATTCTGAGCCAGCAGGGCGTTTTCCTCAATGAATTCGCGCCTCTGCTCCACTTCCTCCCCCATCAACACTGAAAAGACCTTATCCGCTTCTACCGCGTCCTGGATGGAAACTTTAAGCAGGGCTCTCTTTTCCGGATTCATGGTGGTTTCCCAGAGTTGCTCTGGAGTCATTTCGCCCAGACCTTTGTATCTCTGAAT
>CAZDZU010000021.1:6103-12556 GCA_964509995.1 uncultured Eubacteriales bacterium
GTTTATAACCTGATAGGGCGGCTGGAAATCTTCCAGCTCTTTTATGATCTTGTAAAGATTTTTGTACTCAATGGAATTGACCAGATCCAGGTTGACCCGGGTGCGACTGGCAAAGCCGTTGACCTGGAAGCTGGCAATGATTTCATAAGCTTCATACTCCTCATCATGAACCAGGTCGGTTTGAAATCCCAGCCCGGTGATCAGGGCCTGCAGCCTCTTCATGTTCTTTTTATCCTGCAGGAATTCCAGGTCGGTCACGTTTTCCTTGATCAGCAGTTCAATCAGGCTGAAGGGAGTGTTCTTTTTTTCCAGATAAGTTATGTAATTTTTCTTCTGGATGACTTTCAGGATAAACCGGCGCAGTTTTTCGCCCTCGACCGGCTCCTTCTGGTTTCTGACTTTAATCTTAAATTCTTCGGAAATCTTCTTGACGATCCACTTCTCGTAATCCCGTTCCTCCTTCAGGTACTGCACTTCCCGGCCGCGCGATATCTTGTAGAGCGGAGGCTGGGCGATATACAGGTGGCCATTTTCGATCAGCGGCCGCATCTGCCGGTAGAAAAAGGTCATCAGTAGAGTCCGGATGTGAGAGCCATCGACATCGGCATCGGTCATTATTATGACCTTGTGATAGCGCAGCTTCTCCAGGCTGAAGCTCTCCTCCCCGGCGCTGGTGCCCAGAGCGGCGATGATGGCTCCGATTTCTTCATTGTGAAAAATTTTATCGGGCTGGGCCTTCCAGACATTCAGGATCTTTCCCCGGAGGGGGAGTATGGCCTGAAAGCGCCGGTCTCTTCCCTGTTTGGCTGAACCGCCGGCGCTGTCGCCTTCGACTATGAACAGCTCGGCCAGGGCCGGGTCGCGCTCCTGACAGTCAGCCAGCTTCCCCGGCAGCGAAGCTGTTTCCAGGACGCTTTTTCTTCTGGCCAGTTCCCGGGCTTTTCTGGCCGCTTCCCTGGCCCGGGCGGCATCGATGGCTTTGGCAATTATTCTCTTAGCATTGGTCGGATTTTCTTCGAGATAGGCGGTCAGCTGCTCGTTGACCAGAGATTCGACGATGCCCTTGACTTCTGAGTTACCCAGCTTGGTCTTGGTCTGACCCTCAAACTGGGGCTCGCGCATCTTGATGCTTAAAACCGCAGTCAGACCCTCCCTGGCGTCATCGCCGGAGATGCCTCCAGAACCCAGGTCTTTCAGCATGTTATGCGCCTCAGCATAACTGTTGAGGCAGCGGGTCAGTGCTGATTTGAAACCCACCAGGTGAGTTCCGCCTTCAATAGTATTGATATTGTTGACGAAGGTGAAGATGTTCTCGGTGTAACCGGTGTTATACTGGAAGGCCAGTCCCACCATGATATCTTCTTTCTGTGCTTCGAAATAGATCGGCCTGGGATTGAGAACGGTCTTGTTCTGGTTCAGATACTGGACGAACTCCAGGATGCCACCTTTATACTGAAACTCATGACTCTTGTTGATTCTTTCGTCGCTAATGGTAATCTTCAGCCCGCGGTTGAGGAATGATAACTCCCTCATCCTCTGGGTGAGAATTTCAAAATTGAACTCGGTGGTTTCGAAGATCTCATCGTCAGGCCAGAAAGTTATTTTGGTGCCGGTCTTGTTGGTCTTGCCGATTTTCTTGAGTGGAGTTTTGGGGTTGCCGCGCTCATAGACCTGGGTCCAGATTCCGCCGTTTCTCTTAATCTCCAGCTCGAGACGTCTGGAAAGAGCGTTGACCACGGAGACGCCGACTCCGTGCAAGCCGCCGGAAACCTTATAGGACTTGTCATCAAACTTCCCGCCGGCATGGAGTACGGTCAGGACGACTTCGGCCGCCGGTCTTTTTTCCTTGGGATGCATTTCAACCGGAATGCCTCGGCCATCGTCAATGACCGTGACCGAGTTATCAACATGGATGATGACATCAATTCTGGTGCAGTAGCCGGCCAGGGCTTCGTCCACTGAATTGTCAACCACTTCATAAACCAGGTGGTGCAGGCCTTCGGGTCCGGTGCTGCCAATGTACATGGCCGGTCGCTTGCGGACAGCTTCCAGACCCTTGAGAACCTTTATACTTTCTGCGGTATACTTTTCATCTTTCATGACCTTACCTTAAAGGAAAAAGTGAGGGGTTATGATGAAGCGAAAAGCTGCATAACCCGTCCGGCATTTTAAGGGGAAATTATAGCTCAATTCACTCTAAAAGTAAAGAAAAAAAATAGCTTAAAATGGCTTTTTGTGTGTTCATAATTATAATAATATCAGATAATTACAAACAGCCAGACGGCGATTCAATTACACGGGCTAATTTTTGGACAAAAATCGTTTAATTTTACCGGCAGAAAAGAGAAAAAGGCCGTTTTTTTGAGGCTTAAAAAACCGTTGAATCTAAGTTAAAATAGCTTTGCTCTGGAGGTCAAAAGTGCCGGCCAATCTGCCGCCCGAATACTTCGAAGTGGAAAAGACTCTCCGCCAGGCGAGGACTGCCGAAGAGAAGATTTCCATCATGGAAAAGCTGCTGTCGGTAATCCCCAGACACAAGGGAACGGAAAAACTGGTGGCCCTTTACCGTTCGAAAATTGCCAAATTAAAAGAAGAAATTGAACAGCGGCCGGCCTCCCGCAAGGGACAGCTGTTCAGGATTGAAAAATCCGGCGCCGGTCAGGTCATTTTTATCGGCCCGCCCAATGCCGGAAAGTCCGCTCTGATCCGGGCGCTGACCGGAGTTGAGGTGGAGGTGGCCGAATTTCCCTTCACCACCAGGCTGGCCGCGCCCTTCATGATGCCCTTTGAAAATATCAAGATCCAGTTGATCGATACTCCGCCCATCACCGCCGATTTCATGGAATCATGGCTGGCCGAAATGGTCAAGATGGCCGAGGCAGTGCTGGTGGTTCTGGATGCAGCCAGCCCCGAGTCTTCCCCTCATCTGGAAATAATTCTTAACAGGCTCAAAGAAAAAAAAGTTGAGCTCGTCTTCGGAGAGACATCAATCCCCCCAGACAGATTTCCTTTCCTGAAAAGGGCCTTGCTGGTCTTGAACAAGAGCGACCTGTCGGCAGCCGGTGCCCTGTCAGAAGAACTGGAGATTTTATTCGGAAAAACTCTGGACAGTCTTCCAGTCTCGGCGGCCACGATGGAAGGACTGGAGAACCTGAGGCGGCGCATATTCGACCTGCTGCAGATTGTCCGGATCTACAGCAAGGTGCCCGGGAAAAAGCCGGATTATGAATCTCCTTTTATTCTGAAAAGGGGCAGCAACATAATGGACCTGGCCCGGCAGGTACATAAGGATTTTGCCGAGAAACTCAACTACGCCCGCGTCTGGAACAGACAGGGCACGATCAACGGACTGCGGGTAACCCGGGACTATCTGCTCAACGACGAGGATACCGTCGAACTGCATCTTTAAGTGTTCCTGGTCTCCGGAAGTAAAAAATCATGATGGCCAGATTAAAGGTACCCGGTAATCAGTCCTGGCCCGCATCTGTAATCTGACCGCTACTTAATTAATATAAATAAACTGGACGGGCATTATTTTCCCGTCACTTTCCCTCAGGCTTCACTTCAGGCTCTCGGCGGGAGCGGTGGCCAGCTCCATAACCGCCAGGAACATCAGCCGGGTCATATCCTCCAGCATCTCGGGATTTATCAGGCTGATATTGTCCCGGGTATTATGGTAGGTGGGATAGGGCAACCTCAAACCGGAGGTGGAGAATGACAGAGAAGGAATGTTCCCGTCCATGAATCGGGCGGCGTCCAGTCTGGGCCGGGTCAGGTTGGCCCAGTAACTGGTGCCCATTTCACGGTGTAGATAGGCGGAATTGGCTTTTTCAAAAGGAGCGTATAACCAGGGGAAATTTTTGCCGGCCAGGGCAAAAATGCGATCGCCACTGCCCACCCCGTCTAAGTTGATTAGCCCCACGGTTTTTTCAATCGGGTAGACCGGGTTATTAACATAATATTCAGAGCCTTTCACTCCCTGTTCCTCAGCTCCAAAGAAGGCAAAAAGAATTGTCCTTTTCGGCTTGACTTCACACTTGCTGATGGCCTCGGCCAGTCCCAGCATCACGGCCACGGCCGAGGCGTTATCATTGGCTCCGGGCATCAGCTCCGGAAAAAGTCCCAGATGGTCGAGATGCCCGCCGACTATGATGACCTCCTGTTTCAGCACCGGGTCGGTTCCGCTGATTTTAGCCAGGACGTTATATCCCACCCCCTCCGGATGATGCTCGGTCCTGTTTCTGATCGTGAAGACCTTGCCGGTGGCAAAGGACTGTGGTTTCAGAGTGCTCCTGATTTTCTCCACCGTGGACTGGTAGGCGCGTCCGGTGCCGGCAAAGATGTCGTCAACGACTGTCTGCCCGACGTGGCTGTAGATAAAACCTTCTATATAATCGTTGTTCGGGTTGCAGATCGGTCCGTAATAATAGAGCATTCCCCTGGCTCCGTGGGCAACGGCATTCTTCAGCTTGTACTGATGAAAAGAATAGGGTCTCCACTTTTTGAAGGTCTCCGGGTCTTTATCCGGGTTATAGGGCACTTCGTTTTCCATGAGGACTATCTTTCCCCGAACGTCCACACCCTGGTAATCATCATAGCCCAGCTCGGGAGCGGTGATGCCATAACCGACGTAAATCACCTCGGCCGTAACCTCTCCCGAAGCAGAGGTGCCGCCGGGAAAATATTCATCTTCATAGAGGTAATACTTCTTGACTGTGCCCTGTTGCCTCGGGTCATATTTGCCGACCTTGAGATGCATCGACACTTCGCCCCTGTCAAGCACCAGAGTGTAAGGATTGGGAAAAGCCTGAAGATAGGTCTCTTTATCACCGGCCGGCTCCACCCCCCACTCTTTAAGTCTGGAAATGACCCACTCCGCCGAAAGGTTATAACCATTGGTTCCGGTCAGGCGACCGGCATACTTCTCAGAAGTAAGCTCCCTGACATAGTCAATAAGAGTGTTGCTCGAAATCGTATGGAATACGCGCCGCAACTTCTGACTGTCGTCAGCCGGACGGGTCTGGGCCGGGGCGACCATCTGGCTGAGATAAAAGGCCAGCCCCAGCACCAGTAGCAGTCGGCCTGCACTATTGACTCTGTTTTTCATCTCGTTTCTCCCTGCTAAATTTTATTAGGAAAATATATTACCGCAGGGCCGGGGCTGGTGTAAAAATATTTCTGAAATCCGGATTAATCTTTGTTTCCCGATTTGAGACCATGACCTCAGGATGGTGGCGGTGTATCCCCGGTCTCCCGCGCGGAAGGGGTTAGCCGCGGGAGAGGTGCGAAGAGAAGACGGCCGAGAAACGTTATGACGGGACGTCTTTGTCACTATCTGCGGCTGTGCAAACGAAAAGCTAATATCTTAAATGCTGTTTTATTCTTTGCCCCTCACCGGGACCGGCCCGCTGTTTCATTCACACAGTAACCAGAGCCGGTTCTATATCCTGAAGGATAGCCCGCCCCGGAAAAGAAACCCATCAAAGATTCCGACGTCGGCCACCAGGCTCAAGGCCCTGGAAATCCTGGCCCTTAAACCAAGGTTAAATTGAAGGACCGGCAAAAAATTCAGCGGAAAATCCTTTCCGTCGGCCAGATGTTCATCCCTGATCTGTCTCAGGGTCTTGCTGTCAGAATCCGAGTATTGCTCTGAAGAACTGTCGGGAAGGATTAGCGTCCCGCTGTATTCGTACCGGTAACGAGCATCGAAAAAGCTTTTGGAGGTGGAAATCCCGGCCCCGATGGTCAGATAGGGAGAGACCGCTCTGGAGGGCAGAAATTCCCAGCGCATATTAAGATGGAAAGAAAGTGGCTTGATGATGAATTCCCCGCCGGCCTGACCATTAAAGGTGGCTGTCTCGTTGAGATTGAGGTCGACCAGGTCCAGTCTGGCGGTTACCGAGGGAAAAGAAATCTTCATGGTCGTCTGTTCGACGGCCAGACCGAGGCTGAAAGATCCTCCCCTACCCCCCGGATAGAAGCGAAGCTCGAACCCGAGGTTGTGGCCCGGAGCATCAAAGTTGACCTCCTGCTGATAGCTTCTTTCTACCAGGGTTGGATAGTCAGCCTGAATCTGCTCCAGGAAACGGTCCTTGAGGTCGCTCTCCAGAGTATCGCTTACCATTTTTTCCACCAGACCCCTGACCACGTTAAGCGTCCAGTAAGAATAATGGACGTTAAACTCAAGGTGGCCATCCGCCAGCATCGGGGCTGATATTAAAATTAATAAAAGGAACAGAGCGCCACTTTTTCTGGCAGCCGATTTTGTCATGCCGCAGCCTCCTTTTTTTAATTTATCCCACTCCGACCGGGGAAAGTCAAGCTTTCTCCTTGAAGGCACAGGTTCCGGTGGCTGCATACGGTCGGAACAGTTCTATCTATACTTCCCCCAAGTTTAAGTTCAGGAAAAGCATCCTGCCCGGCCGCATTTCTTCCCCTCCCTCTCCCCCCATC
>CAZDZU010000022.1:0-12544 GCA_964509995.1 uncultured Eubacteriales bacterium
TCCTGATTATCCCACTCCGGGACCGGGCAGCGGCAGTTCAGTTCTATGGAATAGCAGGTATCATAGAACAGCTCATAGTCGCCCTGAAGCGGAACACCATCCTGTTTGTCCCAGAGACCGATGGTCGGCCCGGCCGCATGTCCATGATAGCCGAGCGGATGAGAATAGATGCTGGCCTTCAGTCCCTCGGACCTGGCCCGTTTAAGGGCAGCGGCCAGAACCTGGTTGCCGGTCCGGCCGGCTTCAAACTCCGAGACCAGAATATCCTGCAGCCGGTTACCGCTGGCCAGAGCGGTTAACAAGCCCGCCGGCGGCTGGCTTTCGCCGGGTTTCAGGACATAAGCCAGCTCCTGATGGTCAGTGTTGAGCCGGAGATAGGTCAGGCCGACATCGCAATGCAGCAGGTCTCCCCTCCTGATCACATTATCTTTGTAAGGAGAAGACCGGGGCCGCTGGATTTCAACCGTGGGCGAAAACCAGGTTCTGAGTCCCAGAGAATTTATTTTCTGCCAGAACCACCATTCAACTTCCTCGCTCGTGGTGATTCCGGGTGTTATGACCGCATTGGAGAGAGCCTCGGATATCAGCCGATGGGCCAGGCGGACAATCTGGTGATAGACCTCGATTTCTTCCGGCAACCTTCTTTCCAGCCAGCCCACTACCAGCCTTTCAGCCGGGACCAGTCTCTTCGCATATTCAGGCCCAAGATATTTTACCAACAACTGCTTGCCGGTGGCGGTCAATCCATCGGCAAAGGCAAAGGTAGCCGACTCATTGACGGCAATTTTTCTGGGATGGCGGGCTTTTACCTGGTCGGCCAGAGCTTTCCACTGGTCAGGTTCCTTGTCGGGATTCCAGGCTGCCTGATACAGAGTGCCGACAGGATAGCGGCTTATGGAAAATTTCTCCAGACCTTTCTCCTTTCCCCGGTCGAAGAAAACCAGCATCGACAGCCTCCGGGCTGACAGGTGCTCAAAAGGCACCAGGGTGAGGAAAACAGGGTCTTCGTTGTATTCCTGGCAGATGACCAGCCACATATCCAGTCCTTCCCTTCTCATGATTTCGGGAAGGATTACCTCCAGTCTCTTCTCGAGCCAGGTGTTGACCACCTGCGCCTGCTCCCTGACTGGAAGTATCTGAGGATAGTGGTCAGCGGAATAAACGAATCCTCTCATCAGAAAAGAAAATGCCATTAAGACCAGGAAATGGCCGGCTGCTTTTCTCATGGCACCTCCGCCAGACAGAAATCAGATCTATTATTTAAGCCCAGTTTGCCCCCGCCTGGCAAGAGATTTATTGTGCCCGTCAGCAATTCTGTAATATCATAGGAAGAGTGAACCGGAAAATGGTCATTTCCGTATAAGTAAAAAAGGAGAAGAATATGCCTGCCATAAAAAACAGGGTGTCTGTCGTCATTTATTTTTTGCTTGTCGTTCCTTTCATCCTTACGAGCTGCACGCCGGCCCCCCAGATCCCGGTGGCCGGAAAGGCCCGCGGCCAGGATATGCTGACCCTGCTGCCAGCCGACACTTCGGCTTTCCTGGTGGCTAACTGGAATCACCTGATGAGCCTGAAGGCCGTTAAGAAAGCAATCGAGGAAGAAAAAGAGCTGGAGGCTTACCGGAAGAAAGCTGAAGCCTTCGTCAATCTGACCAGCGATGTTTTCCTGGTGGCCGTGGCCGTCGCCGGGGACATGAATAAACCGGCCGAAAACGCAGTTCTCCTGGTCAATCTCAAATACGACCGTTCAAAACTAATCCCGTCCGAAAGCCAGCAGGAATCCAGCCTGGAATACCATGAGGGAATTCCCTTTTTCCCCTTTATAGAAATCGAAGAATCAGCTATCGGTTGCCTGGCTTTTCTCGATGATTCGAACCTGGCCATCGGCTCCGAGAAGGCAATCAAGAAAATCATTGAAGTTTATAAGGGAAAGATTCCCAACCTGCTGTCCAGCAAGGATAAACGTTCGTACCTCAAGGACATAAACATGAATGCCCTGACCTTCGGCTGGCTGACCGTCCCCGCCGGGTTGTTCAAGGCTGAGTCCGGGGAAAACCCGGCCTTAAAACTGGCGGAGAAAGTACGCTTTATTTCTTCTTTTACCGATTACCGGCAATCGAGCTACACGGCCGAGATAAAGATATATGCCGATTCTGTTAACAGCCATAAACAGATTGCCGAAACTCTGAGCGGGCTTAAGGCCCTGGGACTGGGTCTGAGCGGTGAGGCTCCGGAAATTGGACAGGCTCTCAATTCCCTGGAAATTACCTCCAGCGAACGCTATGTCAAGATCTACTTAAATCTGAAAGAGGATTTAATTGACGGCTTGAAAAAGAATCTGCGGGAAAGACTGATCGGAGAGAAAACTGACCGTAAAGAAAAGATTAACCCCTGAGTTCAAAGAGGAACTTCAGGTCCGGCTGAGCTTCAGTCTTCAAATAAATATTCTTTGTAGGTAAAAATTAAACAGGCCAGGCTCAGGAAAACCACAATTATGCCAGCCAGTATGAGGACCGCGGTCAGCGGCCTGGTAGGTTCCAGCCTGATGAAAAGGAAACCCAGCTTGCCGGTGCTGCTGGCATACTGGGGAAGCAGAGATTTCAGATAATGGGCCACCGATAGCTTCTGGGTTGTTCCCGGGAAATACTGAATGACGCTCTCCCAGCCGAAGCCAAAAGCCAGTCCCACCAGAATGGGCTTCTTCAGCCAGGTCCCGAGAAAACTAAAAAAAGCCAGATAGGCCGCCAGGCCAAGCCAGAGAATGGACGAGTAGCGCAAGACAGTAACCAGGTCCTTAAGCCTGAATTCAGGGTCAAGATTCAGTATCAGATAGGAGAGCAGAATGGCAAATATCAGCATGATGGTGGTCAGGCTCAGGTAGGACAGGTACTTACCGATGATGATTGCCATCCGCCTTACCGGCCGGGAGGTCAGGTAGGGCAGGGTTCGGTTGTCGAGTTCTTCCACCACGATGGAGCTCCCGTAGAAAAGACCCAGGAGAACAATCAGAAATTGCAGGAAGAATACCATCAGGAAGTTCTGATAAATCACCTGACCGTCCTCGGTCCAGTGGCCGGCCAGCCGGTAGGTCCTGATTATCAGGGCCATGAGGACGGCAGCTGAACTCAACAGGAAAAAGGTCCGGGCCCGGCCGGACTTCTTGCCCAGAAAGAAATAGAAGGAAAAAACCCTGAATATTTCGTCTCTCATCTTATCTTTCCACCAGATAGTCGAATACCGCCTGCAGGTTGTCGTCGGGCGAGGTAATTTCTTCCAGGTCAAGACTGCGGTCCAGCACCAGCTCGTTCAACCGGTTGAAGAAGTGGTCGCGGTGGTGGGTCTCGAAAACCACAGCCTGAGCTTCAGGCTCAAAGGTGATGTTAAGAACATAGTCTTCGGCGGCCAGCATTCTGGCCAGTTCTCTATACTGCGGCGATTTGATCCTGATCATATGGGGATGGCTGTCCAGGAGTTCCCTGATAAAATGAATGTCTCCCCTGGCCAGAATTTTCCCGTGATGAATGAGGATGATTTCCGAGGTCAGGGCCTCCACTTCGGGCAGCACATGGCTCGAAACGACCACAGTCTTGCCGGCATCCCGGAATTCCTTAATCAGCCTGATTATCCGGCGCTTGCCCAGTGGGTCCAGCCCGCTCAGCGGCTCGTCAAGGATCAGGACTTCCGGGTCATGGGCCACGGTCTGGGCTATCTTGATTCGCTGGCGCATGCCCCGGCTGTAACTCCTGATGGGTCTCTCTCTGACATCCTGCATTTCTACCAGTTCCAGGGCCCGGCTGGCCCGAGCCAGACACTCTTGGCGGTCGAAGCCGTAAAGAGACAGCAGGCCGGTCAGAAATTCAAGACCGTTCAGTTCTTCATAAAAAGCGTCAGCCTCCGGGCAGAAGCCAAGCCGCCGGAAAATATAGCGATTATTCCAGACGGGTTGACCGAAGATTCGGACCTGGCCGATATTGGGTTTCAGCTGGCCGGTTATGATTTTCATGAAAGTTGACTTGCCGGCCCCGTTTGGTCCGAGCAGGGCGGTTATTCCGGGCTCGATATCCAGAGTAATTTCGCTTATGCCCAGCACATTCCCGTACCAGCGGGAAAGATTTCTGGTTTCTATGACCGCGGTCACCGGATAACCTCCACTCCTCTGAGCTACGCCTTAAAAAGATGAATGACAGCAGGCAGAAAACAGAAAGAACCAGCAGGGAAAGATACCAGGGCACGGCCTGAGCTGGCCTGACCAGAAAGATGGCCGCGGCCACCTGCTGCAGGTTGCCCGGTATCGATAGCAGCGTTGAATAGGGAGAGCGGAAAATAACATAGAATATACCCCGGGCAATCTCCGAAAGATAATAAACGGCAAAAATAAGGGCGATCACATAGTTGCGATTCTTGCTGACGGAAGAAGCCAGCAGTATGTAAGAGGTGAAGAAAATCATCAGAAAGGCTGAATAAAAAATTATCGACAGAAGCAACCACGGATAGTCCAGGAAAAATTTGAAACTGCCGGAGAAAAGCAGTTTGAGTATAAAAAGCACGATGGCCGGAACCAGGGTCAACAGGCCGACGAAAAACACCACCACGCCCGCTTTGCCCAGCAGGTAATCAAGCCTGGTCAACGGCCGGGCGAAATACAGCTGGATGGCCTTGTGGCGGAAATCGTCGGCGATCAGTCCGGCTCCGCCCAGGGCCATCAACAGCAAGATCATGAAAAAAATGAAATCCATGCTGAGATAGGTTTTGAAGAACCCGGGATTGACCTGCAGAGTCCTCTCCGTTCCCTGAGCCATGAACTTGAAATCTTCCAGACGTTCGGAAATATAAATGCCCACGGCAAAGCTGATGGCCGGGATGAAGGACAGGGCAAAAAGAAACTTGAAGCGTTTGCGCTGAAAGGCCAGTCTGATTCCCGTTCGGGTGATGGGCCAGAACACCGGGCCCTTTTCCCGCAGGCGGCCTTCCCAGTGATGATAACCTTTTTCTCTGACTTCGGCCATCAGTCTACTCCCACCACCCGGGCAAACAGGTCTTCGAGAGAAGTCTGGCTGCAGACGAACTGCCGGACCTGGACTCCGTTCCTGGCAGCGCTCAGAAAAATCAGCCGCCGGTCAAAATCTGGCGGGGTATAGATTTTCACCAGCCGGTCTTCGGTTTCTTCCACCCGGCAACCGGCCTCTTCCAGTTCCCGGCGGAACCCGTTTAGCTCGCCTTTGATCCTGAGCTCGAAAAGCTGATAGTTCTTCATCTTCAGGTCTTCGATTCGCCCGGTGGCTGCAATTTCTCCCCTGTTGATGATAACCACCCGGTCGCAAACGAGTTCGATGTCGGCCAGGATGTGCGAGGACAGAAGCACCCGGATGTCCTTGCTGGAAGCTACTTCTCCGATCAACTCCAGAATTTCCTGTCGTCCGGTCGGGTCCAGGCTGGAAGTCGGCTCGTCCAGAAACAGGAGCTTGGGGTCATGGACCAGCGCCTGGGCCAATTTCAATCTCTGCTTCATACCGGAGGAATAGGTATCCACCAGCCGGTACCGCGACTCGCCCAGCCCCACATAGAACAGCACTTCATGAGCTCGTTTCATGGCTTCCTGCCGGGGCAGGCCGGACAGCTCCCCCATCAGGGCGGTAAAGGTAACCGCATCCAGGCCGGGAATGAAACATTCATCTTCGGGCATATAACCTACCAGCCTTCGGATGAATTTCTGTTCGCTTCTGAGGTCATAACCGAGGATTCTACCCTGGCCTTCGGCCGGGGTCAGAAAGCCCAGCATAATCTTAATCAGGGTGCTTTTTCCGGCTCCGTTCGGTCCCAGCAGTCCGGTAGCTCCTTCGCCGATAGACAGGCTGACGCCGTTCAGGGCTTTGACGTTGCCGTAGGAATAATGGATGTTCTGAAGCTCTATGCTCATCCGCCGTCCTGGTTCAGATTCTTTTTCATTTTTTTTATTTACGAAATTGGTCAAATTTTAGTTTATTTTATCACATTTACCAGAAAAAACCGTCCGGGGCAAAAGATTTCTGAAATCAGAAAATTTCGTTTCAACCCCGCGGAGAAGACAGGCCGCAGCATGACAATACCCCGACCCGGGCAACCACCCATACCCTGCTTTTGCCTGCAACCGGCGGATAGTTTATAATGCTCACGAAAATATTTTGCGGCAGTTGTCAGGAGGAATTTAATGAAACGGGCACTAAAAATTCTTATCATTTCTCTCCTCGGCCTTGGCTTGGGTCTGACTCTGGCTCAGGCTCAGGCCAGAAAAGCTCTGACCTTTGACGATTTCATCAAAATCAAGCGGGTTACCGACCCCCAGCTCTCCCCGGACGGAAAGAACCTGGCCCTGGTCATCACAACCATGAGCCTTGAGACCAATCGCGGCAACAGCGACATCTATCTGGTTCCGGCTGCGGGCGGAAAGCCGGTGCCGTTTGTGTTCAGCCCGGCGGCTGATTACTTCCCCCGCTGGTCTCCGGACGGCGGCCAGCTGGCTTTCATCTCCACCCGGGACGGTTCGCCCCAGGTCTGGATGTTACCGGCGAGTGGAGGCGAGGCCAGGAAAGTCACCGCTTTCCCCGGCGGGGTGGGCTCATTCAGCTGGTCCAGGTCAGGAAAATTCCTCCTGGTGACCAGCTCGGTTTTCCCGGAGTGCCCTGACCTTGAAGCCAACCGGCTGAAATTTGAGGAGCAGGAAAACAGTCGGGTCAAAGCCAGAATTTATGACCATCTTCTTTTCCGTCACTGGAATGCCTGGTTTGACGGCACCCGGAGTCATCTGTTTTTATTCCCGCTCGAGGGCGGAAATCCGCTGGACCTGACCCCGGGCGATTTTGACACTCCGCCCATTGCCCTGGGCGGAGAGCTTGATTTCTGTCTTTCGCCCGATGAAAGGGAAATAGCTTTCGTGCGCAATGTCGACCCGGAATTAAAACTCGGCCTGGGAACCAACAACGATGTTTTTCTCACCGGCCCCGACGGAAAGAATACCCAAAAGCTGACGGCCAGCCGGGCCAATGACATCGACCCCAAATATTCTCCCGACGGCCGCTTTCTGGCTTACCGGGCGATGGCCAGACCTGGCTTCGAAGCCGACAAACTCGACCTCATTCTCTACGACCGGCAGAAAAAAACCTCCAGCAACCTGACCGAAAAGCTTGACTATTCTCTGAGCGAATATCACTGGGCACCGGACGGAAAAAGTCTTTACTTCCTGGGCGAGGACAAAGCCCGGACTTCTCTTTTCAGGCTGACCATACCCGGCGGCAAAATCGAAAAAATTCTGGAAGGACATTATCTGAGTTCCTTGCGGATTTCCCCTGACGGGCGAACGATTTATGCCCTTAAACAGGCAATCAATTCCCCCAATGACCTCTATGCCTTTGACCTGACCTCAAAGAAGTTGAGACGGCTAACAGAGGTCAACGCTGAACTTCTGGCCGGTCTTGAGATGAATGCGGCCGAGGATTTCTGGTTTGAGTCGGAAGGCGACCGGGTGCATGGACTGCTGCTCAAGCCTCCCTTCTTCGACCCGAACCAGAAATACCCGCTGCTGATGTTGATTCACGGCGGTCCCCAGGGAGCCTGGGAGGACGGTTTCCATTACCGCTGGAACGCCCAGATGTTCGCCGCCGCCGGCTATGTGGTGGCCATGGTCAACTTCCATGGTAGTACCGGCTATGGCCAGGCCTTTACCGATTCCATCAGTGGCGACTGGGGCGGCAAGCCCTACCGGGATATCATAACGGCGGTCAGCTATCTGCACGGTGCTTATCCGTTCATAGATAAGGACAGGCTGGGCGCGGCCGGCGCTTCATACGGTGGCTATATGATAGACTGGATTGCCGGTCAGACTGACATTTTCGACTGCCTTGTCAGCCATTCCGGAGTCTTCGACCTGCGTTCCGAATATGGAGCCACCGAAGAGCTCTGGTTCCCGGAATGGGAGTACCGGGGCACACCGTGGACCAACCCGGAAATGTATCAGAAATTCTCGCCCAGTTACTATGTTCATAATTTCAGGACTCCGACCCTGGTCATCCATAGCGCCAACGACTTCCGGGTTCCCCTTGAACAGGGACTGCAATTTTTCACTTCGCTGCAGCGGCAGGGAGTGCCGAGCCGCCTGCTTTATTTCCCGGATGAAGACCATTTCATTCAAAAACCACTGAACGCCAGATTGTGGTGGAAGACGGTGCTTGATTGGCTGAGCACGTATCTTAAAAAATAATTCCCGGTCGCAGTCCCGGTCAATCGCTGCCCTGCTGGATTTATGGTCAAAGAGAAGCGGTATTGTCCGCAAGCAGCCCGGCCAGCGGATTTAATTTAACCATCCCGATTGAAAGCAGGTCTGGCCAGGCAGCGGGTCGGATAAGCAACCTGCCGCAGAAAATAAATATTAATAAACTAAAAAAAAGCCAATCAGCCAGGATGGCGGGAAAGGGAAGAGTCTCTTTTTCTGATGCCGGTCCTCAGAGGCGCGCTTAAAATCCCAGTTCTAAAAGGGACAGGGGGTCAATTCTGGCTTCGTATATTTTGACTGCCCAGTGCAGATGGGGTCCGGTTGACAGACCGGTGGAGCCGGCCAGTCCGACCACCTGCCCGGCTTTTGCCATTTCTCCCCTCCTGACCAGCAATTTTGAAAGATGAGCATAGCTGCTGAACAGGCCCAGCCCGTGGTCGATGATGACAGTTTTTCCTGAATAATACAGGTCCGAGGCCAGAACCACCCGTCCGGAATTGGTAGCCCGGATCGGATGGCCGGCCGGCACGGCGATATCCACTCCCGTATGCACCGAACGCGGGACATTGTTATAAATTCTTTGCTGCCCGAAATTGGGATAAAGATTTCCCTCGCAGGGCAGCCGGAACGGGCCTGCAGCCAGCCAGTCGGGACTGCTCGAACTGTAGATGAGCGCCAGCAGCTCCGATTCCCTTTTGATCCTGGCCAGAACCTCCCGGGGCGGGGTGACATACTTCTGGTCAACGGTCAGCTTTTTTCTGGGAAAATCCCGGGCCATTACTTCCAGTTTGATGGACATGGTTTCAGTCTTCTGGCCTCCGGTCCAGAGTTCGATTTCCAGCACCCGCTCTCCGGCTCCGGTCAACACGTCAAGACCCAGTAACAGGGAGTGTCTCTGTCCGTCCCTCTTCAACCAGTGGCTGCTCCCCTCAAAGAAAACCCCGGCATATTCCGAGACAGACCCCGTCCACAACAAAACCAACGGCTCGCCAGGCTGAAGCTGGCGGTAACGGAGCTCAAAAACATCTCCGGTCCTCGCTTCCAGGAGGCGACTCTCGACGGCCTCCGCCTCAACCTTCAACAGGCATAAAAAAGCCATTAGAATAAGGCCGGTCAGAAAATAGAATTTCAGTATCGGGTCGGGATTTTTTCCTTTCCCGGGCAAGGGAAATTTTTTTAAGAATCTCATTTCAGGCCATCACCTTTTTTGGTCAGTTGCGACGCAGGACTTCTCCGGGCAGCTCGCCAGTGAACTGTCCTTCCTCCACCACTATCCGGCCGTTTACCACCACCGGAGAGATACCCTCCGGATATTGATGAGGTTCGGACCAGGTAGCTCTGTCCCTGATTTTTTCGAAATCAAAAAGAACCAGGTCGGCAAAATATCCTTCTTTGATCAGGCCCCTCCTGCGCAGTCCGAATTTTTCGGCCGGCATTGAAGTCATTTTCCGGATCATTTCTTCGAGTGGCATCAGCTTTTCTTTCCTCACATATTCAGCAATCGCTCTGGGGAAACTGCCGTAATAGCGCGGGTGGGGTTTACCCCTGAAGAGCACACCCCCGGTCGAAGCCAGTTCGCCGTCGGTCGCCAGGCAAACCAGCGGATGCTTCAGAATTTTCCGGAGATTATCCTCGCTCATGGCGAAGCAGACCATGGACACCTGCCCTTCCTCATCTAAAAGCAGGTCGCGGATAAAAGAAAACAGGTCTTTACCCTGAAGCCTGGAGGCCTGGTCCAGGTTCAACCCTTCCAGCCAGCGATTTTTTTCCGTCCGGACCGAAGAGATCAAGACCTTATCCCAGGTGCCGACGTTTTTTCCCGACTCGGCAATGGCTTCCCGCAATCGGGACTGAAGTTCCGGGTTCCTCAGGCGTCCGAGAAAATCTTCCTTCTTTCCTTCCCGGACCCAGAGCGGGAAAAAGATGCTCAGCCCTGTGGAGAAAGCGGTGTAGGGATAGACATCGGCGGCCACCTTAACCTTTCTGTCAGCCGCCCGGTCAATTTTTTCCAGCAGAGTATCAATTTTATCCCAGTTTCTGGGATATCCCACCTTCAGATGAGAGATTTCCAGGCTGACCCCCGCTTTTTCAGCTATGGTTATAGCTTCATCCACCGCCTCCAGAACGCCATCCTCTTCGTCACGCATATGGGTAGCATAAACCCCGTCGTACCCCCTGAGGACTGAAGCCAGCTCAATTAGCTCGCCGGTCGTGGCAAAGCTGCCCGGGGCATATTCCAGGCCGGTGGACAGCCCGAGGGCTCCCTGATCCAGGGCCTGCCTCACCAGATCTTTCATCTTTGATAATTCGGCGGCTGATGGTTGACGGTCCCCGTAGCCGACCACGGCCGCCCTGACCGTGCCCTGACCGACCAGGGTGCCGTAATTTATTCCAATTCCTTTTTCCGAGAGCCTCCGGAAAAAGCCGGCCAGGTCAGTCCAGTCTACTTCTATTCCCGGGTCCTCACTAAGATAGCGGTTTTCCTCTTCCCGCATTTCGGGGGTCAGGGGAAAGCGAGAGGCCCCGCAGTTTCCGCCGATAACCGTGGTAATGCCCTGGCGCACCAGACTGTCGGCCGTGGGACAGACCAGGAGCTGGACGTCGGTATGGTTGTGAATATCTATGAAACCCGGAGCCAGATACAACCCCCGGGCTTCAATTACCCGCCGGGCCCTTCCATTTCTTAGTTTTCCGATAAATTTAATATATTTTCCGCTGACTCCGATATCGGCCAGATAGGGTGGACGGCCGCTGCCATCCAGGACCAGAGCCTCTCTTATCAGCAGGTCGAAATCAGATTTCTGCCGGCAACCCGTCTGAAAAAAGATTCCCCCGGCTCCCAGCAGAAACTCACCCGTCCTTTTCAGGAATTCTCTTCTTCTCAATAATTCCTTCTTCATGGGTCTGAATACTTTTTCCAGAATAAAACATCAACGGGCAATTATCAAGATAATTCAGCCACCCTGGATCTTGGCCACCATCCTCATCCGGGAGCAAGGGCAGAATTGCTCGGTTCTGGCAATTGTTATCTGAATGGTTTAATATTTTTCTGGAGCCAGCTATGAATGGCGCAGAGAAAAAAGATAAATCCGGGTCCAGCAGAATATTTACCCTGACCCTGCTGACCCTCATCCTGAGCTGGCGGCTGCTTCTGCCCCCTGCTCTCAGAGCCGAAAGTCAGGATTTCCCGGACCGGATTAACCGTCAGTTCTTCCACCGGGTCTTGCAAGACACCGGCTCAATGATTTCTTCTCCTCTCCACTGGAAAAGGTCTGATTTCTGGAAAGCGGGGCTGGCTCTCTCCTCTATCGCTGCCTGTTTTCCGGTGGATAATTCAGTTCATCGCCTGGTTCTGGAGCACCCTGATAGCACCAGGGATTCTGTGGCCAGAGTCTTTTCAGGCGCCGGCAAACCGGAAGCTTTGCTGGGTCTGGTGGCGGCCGGTTATCTGGCCGGATGCCTTGACCGAAACGATGGCCTCAGAAGGGCTTTCCTCCTGGCCGGAGAAAGCCTGGTCATAACCGAATTGGTCGTTCAGGTCGCCAAGACTGGAATTGGCCGGGCCCGCCCGTATAATGAAGAAGGGGCTTTTTCCTTCCATCCCTTGAGCTTCAGAAAAAAATATTATTCTCTCCCTTCCGGTCATTCGGCTTCGGCCTGGGCTCTGGCTGCTTCTCTGGCCGAAAGTTCCCGGAGTCCCTACGTTGATGTTCTGCTGTATACCCTGGCTGCGGGAATTTCTCTTTCAAGAATATGCCTGGATAAGCATTTTATTTCGGATGTGGTGGCCGGCGGTCTCCTGGGCTTTTTTATAGGCAAAAAACTTTCCAGGCGGCCGTCAGCCAGACCTCAGGGTCTGGCCTTTCAGTTCATGGTCAACAGAAAATTGCTGGCGGTTGGCCTGAACTATCAATTTTAAGCTCCGGCCATTTAAGAATTCTTTTCCTGACCCTGCCCAACTCTTGTCAAAGCACTCATTTTCTGCTATTAAATTTAGCTCTTTTTCACCCGATGGAGGTTAAACATGGCTGATTCTGCTGCTGATAAGACCAGTAAGAATAAGAAGATCAACCGCCTGACCCTGGCCGAAATTGAGGCCCGGCTGGAGGAAATCAGGAAGGCCGAAGGCCGCTGGCAATCTTGCTATGCCCGGGCTCTGCTGGCCAGAAAGAAAGCTCTGACTGGCAGCAATTAACCGGGCCCAGACAGCCAGAATTATAATTTCCTGAAAAACCATACTTTAAGGTCGTAGGCAGATACATGGTATCCAGGCAGGGGAAAGAGTTTTTGATAGAGGTC
>CAZDZU010000023.1:0-12512 GCA_964509995.1 uncultured Eubacteriales bacterium
GGTCAGAATAATCCTGCAGTCCATCCCTCCCTCTGGTTTCAGACTGGAAATTAGCGATGACGGAGTCGGGCTGCCGGACGATTTTTCCGTCGAGCGGACCATGACCTTCGGCCTGCAGCTGGTTGGCCTGTTAAGGGATCAAATCGGAGCCCGACTGGAAGTGGATAGAACCTCCGGCACCAGGTTTGTAATCACCGCTCCCTGAGATCAGACTGGATCTCCCCTGAATCGGTGAATGAAAAAAAAGCCCTCCGCCTTCAGGACGCAGGGCTTCTTTTCTTAACTCAGGCAATAACAGGTTTTTCTCTGGCTTTCCTCAGAAAGCGATTCCCACTGTGGCTGACCAGACGCCGTTCTTGACATCCGGCTGGGTGCCCTCTTCAATTGCGGTCAATACTTTTTTCAGACCCAGGCTATACCTGACGTCGATCATGAAGTGGCGACCGAAATCCAGCCCGGCTCCAAAAATGGCTCCATAATCGTTGTTTTCAAGCAGGGTTTCTTCCAGAGGAACGTCCTGCCCGTTAAGCTGCAATTTTTCTTTGAGCTTGAAGCCTACCGAAGGTCCGGCAAAGATGGCTGGCTGAATGCCAGGAGTGGGTATCCTGATTTTCAGCAACAGGGGAATTTCCAGATAATCACCATAGAGTTTCCCGGTATATTCGCCGAGGGGGTCATTGATCTGAGAGCCCTTCATGGTGTAGAGAAATTCAGGCTGGATGGTGATTATTTTCCCGATATTGATGGCCAGGAATATTCCCGCCACCAGACCTACTTTATTTTTGATGGTTCCTTCCAGGTCCTGGACGTCAGCCCCGGTCAACTTGGCCGCGTTGCCCCCGCCGCGAATTCCGAGCTGGATACCGGCCTGGGCAGCAGTCTGACCGGCCACCAGGCACAGAAATAAGGCAATCAACAACGAGGTTAAAAGTTTTTTCATATGAACCTCCTTTTCAAAGCTCAAAACCAGCTTAAATCTGGCGTTTTTTGCTGGCTATACCCTTTTGGGGTGAATACAGGGGCTATCTTTAGGAAAAAAGATCTGGTTCGGCTATCTTTCCTGCTCTGACTTCTTGGCGCAGGCCGGTCGAAAGGGTAAAATAACATAAGATAAGGTTTCTGGAGGTGTTCATGAGCGACAGAGAGATCAGGATTACCTTTGAGGGTAACCTGAAGGTAAAAGCTGAATTCAAAGGGCTGAGCGTCCTGACCGACCAGCCGGCTTATGCTGGCGGAGACGGTTCTGCGCCCGCTCCTTTTGACCTGTTTCTGGCTTCGATTGCCACCTGCGCCGGTTATTATGTGCTGGCCTTCTGCAAACAGAGAAGCCTGTCAACTGAAGGTATTTACCTTACTATGTCAATGGAGAAGGGCCAGATCTCGAAGATGATTGAAAAGATCAGAATTGAGATACACCTGCCGGAAGGTTTTCCGGAAAGATATAGAGAAGCTGTGGTCAGGGCCGCTGACCAGTGCACAGTTAAAGCTCACATCCTCAAAGCCCCGGCTTTTGAGGTGCTGGCCGTTCAGGACTGAAACCGGGAGAGATGGCGGCTGGAGTTCTGTCTGGAAAATCTAATTCTGGCGGTCATTTTCCGGCCGAGAAGCTTGTTTCCCTGTCAGTAACATTTTTTTCTTTGCTCTTGCTTTTTGACCATCTATGCAATCATAATCCTGGCGTCTATCTGCTTCCCGTCAGCCTGGTCTTAATTCTTGTTTTCTGGTGGCTTCCCCGGGGACGTAATAAATTCCGGGAAAGCCCAGGCCCTCTATTTATTTGTTCGGCTCTATCACTGGCCGGGTATGCTTACCTTTATAAGCTGGCTGGAGCCCTGGTTCATCTTTTCCGACGTCCCTGGCAGGATAACCTCCTCGCCCGACTGGACAGAATCATATTCGGCTTCAGCCCCAACCAGGCGCTGAGTGGTTTTCAGCCGGTCTGGCTGACGGAGCTAATGATGTTTGCCTACCTGGCCTACCTGCCACTGGTCGTCTGGCTGGCTTATAGGCTCTTTCGGGGAAGGGGACAGGAAGGTCTCCAGTTTTATACTTTTACCCTGGGCCTGGCCTATGTGACCTGTTTTGTCCTCTTCATCCTGGTGCCGGCGGCCAGTCCGCGTTTTTATTTTGAAGGGCTGGCCCCGGAAAACGGCCTGCTTTTTCGGCCACTGATGAACCTGGTGGAATCTTCGGCTCAATACCGTGGTGGTTCTTTCCCTTCGGCTCACTGCGCTGCCGGAACGGTGATGTTGTATTTTTCTTTGAAAGCCGGCCGGCGGGTGTCCATGGTGGTCGTTCCCCTGATCCTTTTGTTTTTTCTAAGCACCGTCTACGGTCAGTATCATTATGGGGTGGATTTGGTGGCTGGTATCGTGATCGGGCTGGCCGCTATTCCTGTCTCTAAAATAATTCTCCGCCGCCGACTGACTTTTGCCGGGTAAAACCGCTAAACCGGATTTTATCTTGACCATCGAACCGCGGGCATTCTGAGCGTTAATCTAAAAGCTGTCTTCCTCATTCCCGGCCAGTCGGCAGACACACCGTCCATTTAATTCATGTTCCATAACCCAGCCAGTTGCAGGTGGATTTCAGGCCGGCCGCAAGGCCTCTCGGCCGGTAACCCAGTTCGCGCCTGGCTTTCTCAGTAGAAACCTCCCAGTTCTGGAGGAAGGTCCGGACCCAGCCCTCGGTGATCAGGGGATAAAATCCAAGGCGGCGGGCCTTCCAGCTTTCCAGCCGGGCCATGGTCAGGGCGAAAGAAGGCTTTATCATCATTCGAAACGCCCGGCGGCCGGAAACTGCGGCCAGCAGGTCATAAAAACAGGATAAAGAAACATTTTCATCACCCAGAAAATAAGCCTCTCCGGGCCGTCCTCTGGACATCAGCAATTTCAGACCGGTGACCACATCAGCCACATAGACGTAGTTGCCTTTTTGCTCCCCGCGACCAAGAACAGGGCACAATCTGTATCTTAGATAGTATTTGATCAGTCTGGTAACCGAGTTGGCCTCCGACATCAGACCCGGGCCGTAAACTCTCGTCGGTCGGGCGATGACTATTTCCAGGCCGCGTTGCAGGTAGGCTGGAATAATTTTTTCTGACCGGGCTTTGCTGGCTTCGTACTCGGTGAAGCAGGGAATGTGGTCGCGGTTTCTATCTTCTGTTACCGGAGCCGAGTCTGAGGGGCCGCTGACGACAGATGAGCTGACGTAGACCACCCTCTCCAGTCCGGCGATTAAAGCTGCTTCCAGCACATTCCGGAACCCCTCAACATTAATCTTAAAAAACTCCTTTTCGTCCGGCGACCAGTTTCTGGCCCGGGCGGCCAGATGATAGAGACGTCGGCAGCCAGTCAGCGCTTTTTTCAGACTGGTGGCGTCCAGCAAATCTATCTCCATTATCTCCACCGGAAATGTTCCCGGTTCAGGCCGCCGGGAAGAGGTTCTGACCAGAAGCCGGAGTCTTTCCCCGTTATTAAGAAGGCTCCGGACAAGATGCTGCCCGATAAATCCGGTTCCGCCGGTAATGGCCGTAATCATCATTGAGACCTCGGAGTGAATCTTCGAGGATTATAGATATATTTCCACCTGGCAGCAACTTCTGGTGGACGCCGGGCAGCGATTTATGGATAATCAGGTATGAACTCATAACCGACGGGAGGTTTAGCATGCCAGCAAAAAAAATCGTCAGCGCTCTGGTTTTCGGCCTGCTGCTTTTTTGGCTGCCGGTTCGAGCCCAGGAAAAATTTTCTGGAAGTTCGCTCCTGGACGACCTGGCCCGGCTGAAAAATTATCAGCGACTGAGAATTTCCAGCTATGACCGTAGCGGAAAAAATAACGATTCTCTCAAGATTCAGCCCGGGGAAACTGCAGAACTGGCCAGGATTGAGGGAGCCGGGATTATTACCCACATCTGGATCACCGTCTCCTGTCCTGACCCGATGATAAGGCGAAATGCGGTCTTGCGTATGTACTGGGACGGCGAGAAAAATCCGAGCGTCGAATGCCCGCTGGGTGATTTCTTCGGCCAGGGCTGGGGAGAAAAGTACAACTTTGTCAGCCTGCCGCTGGCTGTGTCTCCTGGGAACGGCAACGGCCTCAACAGCTATTTCCCCATGCCCTTCAGCAACGGGGCCCTGATTACTCTGGAAAATCAGTCTGATCAGCCTATCAATGCTTTTTACTATTACCTCGATTATGAGAAACACAGATCCATTCCAGCTGACCTGGGGCGGTTTCATGCTTTCTGGAACCGCGAACTGACCGACCCCGGCGCCGACGGTGAGAATGAGTGGTCGGTTCTCGGGCCACAATCGCCCAACCTGGACGGAACCGGAAATTATGTCATTGCCGACATAGAGGGCAAGGGGCAGTTTGTGGGCATCAATTACTATGTCGACAATCCCTCTCCCATGTGGTATGGCGAGGGCGACGATATGTTCTTCATAGATGGAGAGAAGTGGCCGCCTTCGCTGCATGGAACAGGAACCGAGGATTTCTTCAATTCATCCTGGAGCCCTAAAGAGATTTACCAGCATCCGTTTTTTGGCTATGCCAGGGTCAACCATGAAACTGGCTGGCTGGGCCGCACCCACTGCTACCGCTTCTTTCTGGAGTCTCCCATCACCTTTGAAAAATCTCTTCGGGCCACAATTGAACATGGACACAATAATTGCCTGGTTCTGGACCTGGTAACCGTAGCTTACTGGTATCAGAAAGAACCGCATAAGCCCTTTCCCGTCCTGAGGCCGAAGCAGGAGAGGCAGAACATGCCTCCGGTGGGAGTGGTGGAAATTCATCGCTGGCGGGAAGCCTGGCGCCAGTCCCAGGGTGGCGGCAAGCTCTGGGGCAACGAAAGAAAGGAAGAAAAAAAATAGGTATAAACTGGCTGCTTGCCCATCCGGCGGGATTCGGGCTCAGACCTTTGACCGACTGTCTGCCCGATCTGCCCTGTTAACAAGGAAGCGGTCGGCTTTTTTTCTGTTTCCGGTGACTCTGATAGCGGCCGGAATCACCTTGATATGCACCCGGTCCATTGAACCCAGGTACTCGCCGTTATACTGGACTTCGAGGCCCTGTCCCCTGATGACCACCTCTTTGGCTTTGAAGTGCCTGAGCTTTCTTTGCATCCAGCCGAAGTAGATGAATGGAAACAGGAAAATGTAGATCAGGGGCGGCATTTCGAAGAGTATGATATCCAGAAAACCGTCATCAAGCCTGGCCTGAGGAGCCACCAGCCAGCTGTAACCGAAGTAGTTACTGTTTCCGATCACACAATCGAGAAAACTGCTATTTATGGTCAGCTGATCATACTGGCGACCTTCCTGGTCGACAGCTCCGCTAAGCTCCAGGATATTCTCTGTTCTTTTGTAAAAAAGAAGTTTGCGAGCCGCCAGCAGGTGTCCGAACAATCCCGGAATTGAATGTCGGAGCTTTTCTCCGGTGACCGCGGCTGTCGAGCCGACGCTGGCGAAGGCAGCCACCCGGTCTTCTATCTGCAGCAGGTCGATGGTGAAAATATCACCCTCCAGGATATACTTGATAGCTTTGAATGGGTTGCGAGGAATGCCCAGAGATTTGCGGAAAGCGTTTCCGCTCCCAAAGGGAATAACTCCGAACACAACCCGGTCCTGCCGGCCTGATTCAAAAATTCCCTGCAGGACATCGGCTATGGTCCCGTCTCCGCCGACGGCCACTACCAGGTCGGCTGAAGGACAGATTGACCGGGTCATTTCAACTGTTTCTTCTTTTGTCCTCGGAGTGTCAAGGCAACTGCCGGGCAGCCTTTTGACCAGTTCGGCCCGGAGTTTGCGCCGTCTTTTCCAGCGCTTGTTGGCGGCCAGAGGATTGATAAGGCAAACTATCTTTTTTTCGCTGTTGTTTTCCATCAACCTGTTAATAACCCGAAGGTGTTCAATAAAGCGGTCTTATTTATATCACGGGCACCGGGAACTGTCAAAGGGAGTCCGGGGACGGGGAGCATCGAAGAGTCCATTGCCGTCAACGTCTATAAAAACAGGGTTGGTAATGGCATAGGGCAGGGCGGCTTCTTCGGCCTGGCCGTTTCTGGCCGGTTGCTGCACCACCGGATAAAGGGATTGAGTTCCAGAAACTTCTACCACCAGATAGGCGTCCCGCTCAAGTTCCAGTTCCGCTTTCCTGTCGAATTTTTCTATCTCCACGGCCGGGGTGTTTACCGGAAAGACTATCTTTCTTTCTCCATTGATGATGATTCTGACTTCGCTTACCTCAATCCAGGGCGCCGACTTAACCCGGATTCGGACTCTGACCTTACCGTCTCGGTCAGTCAGCTGGTCACCCGGCTGATACCTGCCGTTGACGGTAAATTCCACCAGCGGTCCGTTGGTGACAAACGACTGGCCCTTTTTCATGGCTGAAGCCAGGTCTTCCCAGGTCAGGTCTTTTAGCTTTTTCGGGCAGCGCACGACCACCCGTGAATACCCGGGCTCGCCGCCAGCCGCTCCATGGGAGTCGGAAGAACCAACCGCTGGAAAATAAAATCCTTTATTCAGCAGGTTGAGCCAGTCGGTCACAGCCTGTTCATTTCCCCGGTGAAAACTGGCTCCGTTCATTATTTCCATCAGGTCAAAGCCGAGGTTCAGGTCACCCGGGGCTGAGTCGGCTGTTTTTCTGTCGAGTCCGGCGTTTTCAAAATAGCCCAGGTTTCCCGACCGGGGGTGGTTTAGCTGCAGTAACGAAGCCGGGTTTTTCTGGCGGCAGGCATCGAACAGCTCCTTGACTTTCTTAAACACTGGAATGATCGCGCCTCTTGTTTTTTCCCCGGAGTTAATGGCCACGGAGTAATTGTTGAAATGAAGGTAATTGTTCAGAGGTGTTACCTCAAAGCCGGGGAAAACCCGGAGGTAAGCCTGCAGTCCGAGCTGGTTTAACTCCGGCTGATAGTCGGTGACATAATTATGGTCGGTGGCAATGGCCACATCCAGGTTCTCGGCCACGATCGACCTGAGCCTTTCCGGAACACTCAAAGTACCGTCGGAGTTGATGGTATGAAGATGCGGGTCCACTGAGATATAACCTTTGAGGTTAACAGCCTTTTCCAGCCTGAAAATAATTTCCCGGTTCTGCCCGGAGAGAACTTCCACCACCTGGCGGTCGCTGGTGTATAGCGGTCCATAGGAAGCGATCAGCAGGTAGCGACCGGTGCCCAGCTCCATTTCCAGCGGCTGGGGATGAGCATAAACAGAATTTTTAAATCTTTCCCAGCCGCGTCCGCTCTCAACCGGGTTTTCCGGAGCAAAATAGGGTGTCTGAGTTCCGGCCAGTCCGAATACTGAAATCTTGCCGGGGAGCGGTTTCCCTTTCTTATCAATCAGGCTAACCTTCAGACGGCCGCTGGATGGACGGGTCAATTCGAACTGGTTTTTCTCTGTCTTGTTTACCCGGGCTGTCCTTTCGACTACTGCCGGGAAGAAGTGAGCCCGGAGGCGATAGGTGCCCTCGGGCAGAAGGAGTTTTGTCTGTCCCTCACCACGGCAATAATTTCTGAAAAACACCGAACCTGAAAGCACCTCTTCCACCACAACTTCGGTTGGCGTCTCCCGGCCGTTTTTAACGTTGATCTCGACGGGCAGGGCTTCTTTTTTCAGCAGGCTATATATGACTGACAGAAGGTCGGAGACATCTTTCCTGACGACAAGAACGTAATTAAACTCCACAGCCTGTCCCGGCAGAAGTTTCTCGGGCAGCTCGGCCGGCCGGCTGCCCAGGTTTACCCAGCCCAGGTACAGGGACTTTTTCTGATAAACCCGGAAATTGAGGTCCGGGAAATATTCCCGGTTGTAGGGGTTAAAGTGATAGGAATGCAGGGCGTTGAAATACAGAGAAAGGGAAAGTTTATCGATCGCTTTCTGGCTGCTGTTGCGGACTGTGCTCTTGATGATGACCTGTCCTTTTTCTGGCGGGATGGTGTAGACGGTATTGACTACTGCCTTTTCTCCGTTCTGCCCTTCAAAATCGGCTTTCAGCTCAACAATCAGGGGTGAGTTTCTGGTTTTCGGGATGGTAGTTTTGACCACCTTGTAACCGGGATAATAAAAATCCAGGCCTGTTTTAATCTGGATCTGGCCAGCCACCAATTTATTTCCCGACGGAAAATCAGCCGGGACCAGAGCCAGCAGGGCGCCCTGGCCGTCGGGTTGCGGATAATAATTTATTTCGGCGAAATCCCTGGGGTTGGTTGCTATCAGGTATAAATACTTTCCGTCGTTAATCAGGTAGTCATCGATTCTGGCCAGTGAAGAAAGTTCTCCGGGAAGTTCTTCCGGACGATTGACCTTTTTCAGCTCGACGGTCGCTTCCAGTGAGGTCGATAGCCCGGTCATGATCAGAATTAAAAAAATTAGAACTCCGACCCGATGATTCCTCTTCATGACTACCTCCGTTCAAATATCTTACATCTTAACAAAAACACGGCTGCTCTTGAATTTATTTTTATTCAGGAAATGATAAAATTAAACCGTCATGCTGAAACTACCGGAAAGGGTCATCGAAGTCAGGGGCAGGAAGTTTTTATTCAGGGTTGAGGATAGTCAGCAATCTGCTGATTATAAAAAATACGAAGACCTCCGCCAGACTGTCTGGCAATTTGAGGAAGACCATATGGCTGGAACCAGGAATCTGCTCTGTGAGAATTTTTTGCATGAGGGGAGCAGCCTCTTTCTGGGAGTGTTTGAAGAATCAGGAGAGGGGCGGTTTATTCTGGATGGGCAGCACCTGGTAGGATTCAGCTATGGCTTCGTAGGACTCAAGGACAAGTCGCTGGGCTTTGACTGCCCCTCCAACCTCTGGTTCTATTCCCAGTTTCTGGGAGTCAGGCCGGACCGCCTGAATTATGGACTGGGAATTCTGATCAAAGAATTTCAACGAAAGGTTCTGCTGGAAGTGCTGCACCTGGAGACGGTGGTTTGCACCTATGACCCCCTGACCTCGGTCAACGCTTACCGGAATATCCGGCATTTCGGTATGAAAGTCGTCGAATACCGTGTTGCTCCCTATGGAGAATACGGGGGGCGGCTAAATCGCCGCGATGTCCCTTCGGACCGGTTCTTCATGTCCTGGAATCTTAAAGAAAGTTTCTGTCCGCCGGTGCCCGACCGGGAGGTCGAAAATTTTATTGAGAAATGGCCTGAGGCCATCCGGTTGGAATACCGGGAGCTGGAGACAGAAAAGGGCCGGGCCCGGCTGGAAATGGCTGCTGGCCCGGTTCTGGACCTGGAAGAAGAATACGTGCTGGTCCCGATTCCAGCCGATTTCTACTTGATGTTAAGCCTGACCGATAGAGCTGAACCTGATATTCGTCAGATACCGGTCAGCTGGCGTTTGCAGACCAGGAAGGTCTTCCAGCATTATTTTGAGCGGGGCTACCGGGTAGTTGATTTTCTGAAGTCTGAGACCGGGCTGAAGAGAGTCTATTATCTGCTGAAACGCCTCCGGCGACATCAGGATTAAAAATTAATGCCCTTCCAGCCCCGGCTCTGCTATAATCTGATTCTTTAAGTCAGGCCATAAGGAGCGGCCAGAACCGCAAAGATGATGAAAGACTCATTCGGGCCGAAGGCGGCGGCGAGAAAGGATTTAACATATGCGTTACAATCAATGCCGGTCAATTAAATTTTTGCCGTTAACGACGGTGATTCTGTTAGCCTTATTATTTTCTGCCTGTCGGCGGGCCGGGGTCGGAGTTTCGCCACAGGACCTCGAACTCAAAGCCAGGGAAATACATAAAAAGATCGTTACCGTTGATACCCATTGCGACACAGCCATGATGCTGCTTCGCGGAAACTGGAATCCTGCTGAACGTCATGACCCGGCTTCTCCCGGCAGCGGCAAGATTGACTTGCCGCGGATGCAAGAGGGCGGTCTGGATGCCGAATTTTTTGCCGCTTTTGTTGGCCAGGGACCCCGCACTGAAGTAGGGTATGCCCAGGCCAGGAAGAGGACTGAAGAAATGATCCGGGCAGTCAGGAAGATGGTCGATAATAACAGTTCCCTGATCGGGCTGGCTCTCAGTCCAGAAGAAGCCTACAGCCTGAAGAAACAGGGACGGCTGGCGGCTTTTCTGGGAATAGAAAACGGCTATGCCATCGGCCGGGACCCGGGCCTGATCAAGTATTTCTATGACCTCGGGGTTCGCTATATAACCCTCTGCCATTCTTCTGATAACGATATCTGTGATTCGTCGACCGACCGGGCAGAACCTGAAGACAGGGGATTGAGCGACTTCGGTCGGCAGGTGGTCCAGGAATGCAACCGGGTGGGGATGATTGTGGACATTTCCCATGCTTCCGACAGGAGTTTTTACGATGTTCTGAAAGTAAGCCGGGCGCCGGTGATAGCCTCACATTCCTGCGCCCGGGCTGTCTGCGATAACCCCAGGAATCTGACTGACGACATGATCAGGTCTCTGGCCGCCAGAGGCGGTGTCGTCCAGATTTGTTTCCTGTCTGCCTATGTTAAGAAACCACAACCCAACCCGGAGAGGGATAAAGCCCTGGCCGAGTTTCGGGCTAAATATGGAAACTGGCGCAACATCCAGGATGAAGACCAGCGCCGGAAGATTATGGAAGAAATGCAGGAACTCAACCGGCGCTACCCGGCCGACCTGGCCACGGTTCGGGATCTGGTTGACCACATCGACCATGTGGTCAGGCTGGTGGGAGTGGATTATGTAGGCATCGGGACTGATTTTGACGGCGGGGGAGGCGTTTCCGGCTGCAATGATGTCAGTCAGATGATGAACGTAACAGTCGAGCTGTTGCGACGCGGCTACAGCCAGAAGGATATCGAAAAAATCTGGGGAAAGAATTTCTTCCGGGTCTTCAATGAAGTCCGGTCTGTCGCCAGGAAACTGGGCCAGTCCTGATGCCAGCCGGTCTTGGACGCCTGGCGGCTGATCCGGCCTCTGTCCAACAAAGGCCCTGGCCGCATTAAGGATGATTTTAGGGAAAGTTTAAGTTATTATTAATAAGCAATGAAATTTTCTTTCAGGACTCCCGGGTGGTGGGTGACTCCGGCCGTTTTTGCCTTCCTGGGGGCGATTGTGGTTGCAGGCTCAATCCTGGCTGCCTCAATTCAGGAGGAAACCCCCAGACCCAAGCCCGGGGGAGAACTGCGGGTCAGACCTTTTGGGACGGCCCTAAATACTGACCTGGATCCGGCCGGAAACGGTTATTCCCTGGTGCTCGAAAATCTTTATGAAGGGCTGGTACGGCTGGACCAGAACCTGAACATAATTCCTGGTCTGGCTGATTACTGGTCGGTTTCTGAAAATGGCCGGAAAGCAACCTTCTATCTGAGGAAGCAGGCTGTTTTTCATAACGGACAGCCGGTTACCGCGGCTGACGTTAAGTTTACCTTCGAGAGGTTATTCTGGCTGAAAAGCCAGCCCATTTTTTACGAGTTCGCCACCAGGATAGAAGGCGGGGAAGAATTCTGGAAAGGGACGGCTTCCGAAGTTACGGGGCTCAGGGTGGTGGATGATAAAGTTCTGGAAATCTACTGGAAGCAGCCGGGAATTACCAATTTTTATTTCCTGGCCTCCCGCTTTGCCGGGATTCTTCCGGCCGGGCCAGTTCAATCACAGAAAAAAAGATTTTTTGATAAACCGGTCGGAGCGGGACCTTTTAAGTTTGATTACTGGCTCCGGAACAGACGCCTGGATATAATCGGTATCAGGCTGGTCAGGAACGAGAATTATTTTTTTAGGAAACCATTCCTGGAGGCGATTGAGGTCAGTCCCCTTTTCCAGCTGGATGATTTTTTTCAGAATGAAATCCAGGTGATTCCCTACCTGACCTTCAGAATATCAAGGGACAAATACCAGATTCTGGAAGGCAATCTACTTCAGCTTAATTATATCTTTTTCAGCTGCCATCTTCCGCCCTTTGACCGGCCTGATGTCCGGCGGGCATTACAGGCCTTTCTGGAAAAGAGACAGCTGGCCGGCCTGGCCTCAACCTCGGCCAATTTTTGCCAGGTAATGGACAGTTACATACCGCCTTTCCTGCCTGGTTTTGTGCCCGAAAGCAGCGGACGGGAGCAAAACCTGAGCCAGGTGCTCAAAGTCCTGGATGAAGCCGGGCTCGGCCGGGTGGACAAACCCCTGGTGGTCAAGGCCTACTTCCAGGTAGCCAACAAAGACCTCATCCCGAATATCTATGGCTTTTTGAGAGATGAATTAAAACCGGCCGGCATCAGGCTGGAGCTGAAACCGGATTTTTCCGCCGAAGAGCTGGCCCGGGACAGCAATCCCTATATTTTTTACCTGGAATGGAGCCCCGACCTGCCCGACCCGGAGTTTATTCTCTGGCCGCTTTTTCATTCTTCGGGTTCCCCCAACCGCGATCTTTTTCATTACAAGAACCAGAAGGTTGATGAATTGCTGGAACTCCAGAGAAACGGCCTTAGTTTTGAGCGCCGGGTTAATGTCTTCAGAGAAGTTGAGAAGATTCTGCAGACCGATGTCCCCGCAC
>CAZDZU010000024.1:0-12238 GCA_964509995.1 uncultured Eubacteriales bacterium
AAAGAGGGAAAGCCGGTGGGCTGGAGACCGGTCACCTACCAGCGCGAAGCCAGTTTTGAAGTCGTTAAAATTGTCCGGACCGGGTCTTACAGCCTGAGGATCAGCTCTGAAAAGGGAGCCGACGCTTCCTGGTCGGTTCAGGTTGCGGTCAGGCCCTTTGCCCGTTACCGGCTAAGCGCCTGGGTTAAGACCGAAAATATTCAATCCCGGGGTGGTAAGGGTGTTCTGCTCAACGTCCACGGCCTGGAAAGGTTCCAGACCAGGGCTGTTACCGGCACCAGCGACTGGACCAGGCTGGAAATGATCATCGAGACTGACCTGAATGATGCCCTGCAGATAAACTGTCTGTTCGGCGGCTGGGGAAAGGTGACCGGCAGGGCCTGGTTTGACGATGTGAGCCTGGAATTCCTTTCAGCCAGAAAGCTCAAACCGCAGGCTACCATCAAGGCCTCTCAGAAATTAACCCCAATTTCTCCTTACATCTACGGTCAGTTTATCGAGCATCTCGGACGATGCATCTACCAGGGAATCTGGGCTGAGATGCTGGAGGATAGAAAATTTTACCAGGCGGTGGGCACATCTGAGTCTCCCTGGAAAATCGCCGGGGAGCCGCATTCTGTTCTCATGAACCCGCTCCTGACCTACGCCGGTGTTCCCCTGCCCGAAATCCGGCTCAGGGGAGACGGCCGGGAGGCCGGGCTTTATCAACAGGCTCTGGCCCTGCGGAAAGGAAGAAAGTACAGGGGGCGGGTGGTTCTGGCCGGCGACCCGGGGGTTCTCCCGCTGGAAGTCCGGCTGGTCTGGGGCGAAGGACCGGAAAATCGAGAAATCTTTAGAATTGATGAGATTTCCCCCGATTATAAAAAATATTATTTTGAGTTTACAGCCAGGGCTGACACCGACAACGGTCGCCTGGAAATCGTCAGCCGCGGAAGTGAGGCTTTCCGGGTGGCAGCGGTCTCTCTGCTGCCGGCTGACAACCTGGAGGGATTCCGGCCGGAAGTGATTAAAATTCTCCGGGAACTTAATTCTCCGGTTTACCGATGGCCGGGCGGCAATTTTGTGTCCGGTTACAACTGGCGTGATGGAATCGGTGACCCCGACCGCCGGCCGCCGCGCAAGAACCCGGCCTGGGAGGGAATTGAACATAACGACGTCGGAATACACGAATTTATGGCCTTCTGCCGGCTGGTGGGAGCAGAACCATATATCGCCGTCAACAGCGGACAGGGCAATGAAACCATGGCCGCCGATGAAGTGGAATATGTTAACGGCCCGGCTGAGACACCGATGGGACGGCTCAGAGCTCAGAACGGTCAACCGGAGCCCTTCGGCTGCCGTTTCTGGTCGATAGGTAACGAGATGTACGGCGACTGGCAGCTGGGTCATATGCCGCTTGAAGATTATGTCAAGAAACATAACCGTTTTGCCGAGGCTATGAAGGCCAGGGACCCGAATATAAAGCTGATTGCGGTCGGGGCGGTGGGCGACTGGAGCCGCGGCATGCTGGAGGCCTGTGCCGACCGGATGGATTACATCAGCGAACACTTTTACGTGGGAGAGCGTCCGGGACTTCTGAGCCATGTCTATCAGGTACCCCGAGCGATAAGGAGGATTGCCGAGGCCCACCGACAGTACCGGAAAACGATTCCGCAGTTGAAGGGCAGAGATATCCGGATTGCCCTGGACGAGTGGAATTACTGGTACGGGCCCTATATCTACGGTGAGCTGGGGACACAGTATTTTCTAAAGGATGCCCTGGGTATAGCTGTCGGCCTTCATGAATATTATCGTCAGGCGGACATCATTTACATGGCCAATTATGCTCAGACGGTTAACGTCATCGGAGCTATCAAAACTTCTAAAACCGAAGCTGTTTTCGACACTACCGGCCTGGTGCTGAAGCTTTATCGCAGTGAATTCGGCACCCTGCCGGTTAAAATTTCCGGACGGCCCGAACCGCTGGATATAATGGCTGCCTGGAAGGAAGACGGCCGGACCCTGACCCTGGCTGTGGTCAACCCGACCGCCGACAGGCAAACGCTTTCCTTGAGCCTTGGTGGTTTCCGGGTTAAGGAAGTGGTCAAGGTTCTGAGAATCAGCGGAGAGCATGAAAAAGCCTGCAATGTTCCCGGCCAGAAACCGGAGGTAGAGATAACCGCGGTCAGTGAAAAGTTTGACCCGGGGCGACTGCCGTTGCCTCCGCTGAGTATTACTCTGTATGTTCTAAAATAAAAATCCTACTAAATTAGTAGGATTAATGTCAGGCCGGTCCAGCCCGGGGCTGGTCGGGCGGATATTCTGAGGGCCGTTGTGGTAGAATCGGTCCGGGGAGGAAAAATGAAAAAGACGATCCTGGGTTGTCTGGTGTCATCGATCCTGATTTTTTCAGCCTGCGAGAAACCTTCTGGCGGGCCGGAAAGCGCCGGGAATGATTATCCCATCCAGCCGGTAAACTTCTGGGAAGTTAAGGTAACCGATGAATTCTGGGCCCCGCGGATGGAGACCAATCGTCTGGTGACCGTACCCTATCTCTTCCGGATGAACGAAGAAACCGGACGGGTGGATAATTTCCGGATTGCTGCCGGTCTTAAGCAAGGGAAGCACACCGGAAAAAGATACAACGATTCCGATGTCTATAAAGCCATAGAAGCCGCGGCCTACACTCTGAAAACTCATCCCGACCCGGCACTGAAGCAGAGGATAGATGAACTGGTGGCTCTTATCGGCCGGGCTCAGGAACCGGACGGCTATCTTTTTACCACCAGGACAATAGACCCGAAGAATCCCGCTCCCGGCTCGGGGCCGGAGAGATGGTCCAATCTCCGGGTCAGTCACGAACTTTATAACCTGGGGCACCTGTACGAAGCGGCGGTTGCTTATTATCAGGCCAGCGGCGAGAGGAATCTCCTGGATATTGCCCTGAAAAGTGCCGACCTTCTGGTTCGCACCTTCGGACCGGATAAGCTCCGGGCTTTTCCCGGTCACCAGGAAATTGAGATCGGTCTGGTCAAGCTCTACCGGGTGACCGGAAATGAAGATTATCTGAAGCTGGCCAGATTCTTCCTGGATGAGAGGGGCCATTACCATGGCGGGGAGGTCTATCCGCCCACCTCTCCTTTCCGGATTTATAATTCAGAAGAATATCTGCAGAATCACAAGCCGGTTCTCGAGCAAACCGAAACCGTGGGCCATGCGGTCCGGGCCACCTACATGTACAGCGGGATGCTGGATGTGGCTGCCCTGGGCGGTTACCCCGAATACGCCAGGGCCAGCCGGGCACTCTGGGAAAATGTGGTCGGAAAGAAAATGTACCTGACAGGAGGAATCGGTTCTACCGGAGAATATGAGGCTTTCGGGCCGGAGTATGACCTGCCCAATGAGCAGGCCTACGCAGAAACCTGTGCTGCGGTGGGCAATGCCTTCTGGAATCAGCGTCTTTTTCAGATGGAGGGCGACGGTCGTTACATAGACGTCCTGGAAAGAATTATTTACAACGGGCTACTCTCAGGAGTCGGGCTCTCGGGCGACCGTTTCTTCTACCAGAACCCTCTGGCCTCAAAAGGAAAGTACGAAAGAAGCAGCTGGTTTGAAGTGGCCTGCTGTCCGGCCAATGCCGCCCGTTTTCTGGCCACCTTTCCCCAGTACATCTATGCTCATTCCCGGGAAGAAGTCTTTGTCAATCTTTACGTCAATTCCTCGGCCCAGTTTGAATTCCAGAACACCACTCTGGAAATAGTCCAGGAAACCAAGTATCCCTGGCTGGGGCAGGTCAAGGTCGGAGTCAACCCGGCCCGGGTCCGGGAATTTGTTCTCTGCCTTCGAATTCCCGGCTGGGTCCAGGGGCGACCTGTTCCCTCCGACCTCTACCGGTACCTTGACGGGGAGCCCGGCCAGGTGGTGGTCAGACTGAACCGGAAAATGATTCCGGTGGAAATCGACCGGGGTTACCTGAGAATAAAAAGAAGATGGGTCAGGGGCGATGTGGTGGAGATTCTCTTTCCCCTGCCCATCAGAAGAGTTGAGGCTGACCCCAGGGTGGCTGAGAACAGGGGCCGGGTGGCCATAGAGAGAGGGCCGGTGGTTTTCTGCGCCGAAGGTCGGGATAACCGCGGGACGGCTCTGAACCTGGCTGTCCCCGATACCACCCGTTTTCAGCAGTGGTACCGAAACGACCTTCTGGGCGGAGTCACCGTCATCACCGGCAGCGGGCTGGTGGTTGATGATAAGGGAAATGAAGTGCGAAAACAGAACCTTTTCCTGATTCCCTATTTTGGCTGGGCTAACCGCGGTGCCTGGGAAATGGCCGTCTGGCTGTTGAGAAAAGAATGAGGACCGGGTTTTATTTTTTGGGATAGCCCACAGTCTGGGCTAGCATGATTTTTTGCTCCGGCCGGAGCTTCATGGCTTTGGCCAGTTCTTCGCGGTTGATGGAGGCCCGGACCACAGTGGCCAGACCTTCGGAAGCACAGAACAAATAGACGTTCTGGGAAATGAAGGCGGCGTGAGCACCGGAATAAAATCTCTTGTCCTCATCCGAACCGCGGGGAATGCGGGCATAATCGCCGACGAAGATCAGGTTAACGGGAGCGATTTTGACAAAATCCTGGGTCCCGGTCAGTCCTCTGATGTCTTCCCCCAAAATCGGAATCAATGAATGGTCTTTCGCCTCGTAAAGATAAAGACCATCGGCGGTGGCTACATAAAGGTCGATATTCTGCCAGTTGACGGCCGAAGGAGCTGTTCGCTTACCCGACTCTGGCCGGTTAATCCCGTAAGCTGCCCAGAGCAGGTTGGAGAGCACCTGAGGCTGGAGCTTCTCCGGGCTGAATTCCCGCTGGCTCTGTCTGAGTTTCAGGCATTCCAGAAGAGGTTTTCCGCCGTCCAGCTGCGGTGGTGGCAACTTGATGACCGAAGTCTCCCGGGCGGAGATTGTATCCGGCGAAATAAGAACCCATCCGGCCAGTACCAGAAGTGATAACAGGAACCCGATCGTTTTTGTTCTCATTGCTTCCTCCTGACGGGTGAATTATATCATCAGGGCGGTTCTGCCGGAAAGCCCCGGGCAAGCGGCTGTGAATTTTTTAATATCTGCGGGTCGGGAAGGAAAACTCTCTGCTTTATGGATTGCCCGGGTTACCATTTCATGAATGGCCAGCCAGGCCTCTGCGCCCGCTTTAACGATTTGTTTGTTCTGGCCTTTTCTGGCCCTGTAAACAGGGAGATCGGCCCGGGACGATTCTTTTGACAAAACCCGTCCCCTGTGTTATTAGAGAATTTCCTGATATCTTCTGGCAGGGATTTGGATATGGCTACCGCAGTTGAAAAATGGGTGGAAAAACAGGCTGAACTTTTGCAACCGAAGGCTATCTACTGGTGCGACGGGTCAGAAGGAGAAGCCCGCCGCATCATTGAGATGGGCCTGCGGGAAGAAAAGATTGAAGAGCATGATATCTTCCTGGAGCTCAACCAGAAGCTCTGGCCCAAGGCTTACCTTCACCGCAGCCATCCTACAGACGTGGCCCGAACCGAACAACTGACCTTCGTCTGCCATTCTGATAAAGAAACAACCGGACCCAACAACAACTGGATGCATCCGGAAGAAGCCAAGAAAAAGCTGACCAAACTCTCCCGGGGGGCGATGCGCGGCAAGACCATGTATGTTCTTCCCTACATGATGGGCCATCCCGATTCTCCCTACGCCAAGGCCTGCATCCAGATTACCGATGTCTCCTATGTGGCCGTCAGCATGAGAATAATGACCAGGCTGGGCAAACACATTCTTGATAAGATCGGCAACTCGGAGAATTTCGTCAAGGGAATTCACACCGTCGGCGATTTTGACCCCAACAAGCGGTTCATCATGCATTTCCCGGAAGAGAACCTGGTCTGGAGTGTCGGCTCGGGCTATGGCGGAAATGCCCTGCTGGGGAAAAAATGCTTTTCTCTCCGGATCGCCTCCTGGATGGGCCGAAAGTATGGCTGGCTGGCCGAGCACATGATGATCATCGGAGTGGAAGACATTCATGGAAACATAACTTATATTGCCGGAGCTTTTCCCTCAGCCTGCGGCAAGACCAACTTTGCCATGCTGGAATCGGCCCTGCCCGAGTACCGCATCTGGACTATCGGCGACGACATTGCCTGGCTGAACATCGGTCCGGACGGCCGGCTTTATGCCATCAACCCGGAATTCGGATTTTTTGGGGTGGCCCCGGGGACTTCCATGAAAACCAATCCCAACATGATGCGCATCCTGAGAAACTCCAATTACTATCCGACGCTTTTCACCAACGTCGGCCTGGACCTCGATACCATGTCCCCCTGGTGGGAAGGACTTGACGGCCCCGTGCCGGAGAATATGCTCGACTGGCAGGGGCGTCCCTGGAAGCCGGGGCAGGGGGCGCCGGCCGCTCACCCCAATTCCAGGTTCACGGTCTCCGTGTATAATTGCCCCACCCTTTCCAGAGAATACGACAACCCCATGGGCGTGCCCATCTCAGCCATCCTGTTCGGCGGTCGCCGGACCAGGTTGATTCCCCTGGTCACCGAAGCCTTTAACTGGGAGCACGGCGTCTTCCTGGGAGCCAGGATGGGCTCGGAGACCACGGCCGCGGCTGCCGGTAAGGTGGGGGTTCTGCGCCGCGACCCCATGGCCATGCTGCCGTTTTGCGGCTACAACATGGGCGATTACTTCCGCCACTGGATCAACATGGGCCGGTTGATGAGCCGACCGCCTCGAATCTATGCCCTGAACGCTTTCCGCCGCAATGAAAAAGGAGAATTCCTGTGGCCGGGCTTCGGGGAGAATATCCGGATCCTGAAATGGATAATAGAGAGGGTCAACGGCCGGGCGGGGGCAAAAGAAACGCCACTCGGCCTGATTCCCGAAAAAAAGGACCTGGACCTGACTGGATTGAAACTGCCGGAAGAGAACCTGGAGGAGTTGTTCCGGATCAACCCTGAAGAATGGTCGGAGGAGCTGGCCGACATCAAGGGCTTTCTCAAAAAATTCGGCCGGCACATGCCCTACGAGATCTGGCAGGAATACGACCGTCTGAAAAAAGGGCTTGGCTACTGACCTGCCGGGATTCTGCCAAATAGAACCTTCACCGAAGCAGCCGGTCCGTATCCGGATATTGTATTTTTATCCGGAATTTGATAAAAATTTTCCTTGATATTTTGATGTAAAGAGGACCAGCAATCGTAACCATTAAAGACATTGCCAGAAAGGCCAGGGTCTCCATCGGCACCGTTGACCGGGTTCTGCACAGCCGCGGCCGCGTCCATCCTGAGACCGAAAAGAAAGTCCGCCGGGTGATCAAGGAACTGGATTACCGGGCCAACATCTTTGCCAAGCATTTGAAAATGGGACGCATCTTCAATTTTGGCGTCCTGATGCCCAAGCCCCAGCAGGACAGTTATTACTGGCTTCTACCTTACCGGGGCATTCAGAAAGCTCAGGAAGAGCTTCTGTCCCACAAGGTGCGGGCAAATTTCTTCTTTTTTGACCGTTACGACGAAAAATCGGTACTGAACACCGGCCGGAGGTTAATGAAAACCAATCCTGACGGATTGCTGACGGCGCCGGTTCTGCCCGCGGGGTTCAACAGATTTATGGCTGACCTCCCGCCTGAATTGCCGGTAGTGTTCTTCGATTCTTATCTGCCCGGGGTAAAGCCTCTGTCCTTTATCGGTCAGGATGCCTTCCGGAGCGGTTTTCTGGCCAGCCGGTTGATGAGACAGACGGTTCCGCGCAGCAGTGGACTGGTGGCCGTGATTAAAATTCTGCCCGAAGATTATCATATTGCCGGCCGGATTGAAGGTTTTCTTCAGGGCAGCCGGGACTGGTCGGGTCTCAGACCGGAGACCCTGGACCTGGTGGGGAGCTGGCCTGCGGCTGACACCCGGAAGTATCTGGAAACCTTCTACCGGAAACACCGGGACCTGGTCGGAATCTTTGTGACCAACGCCATGACCCACAAGGTGGCCGAGTGGTGGAAAGGAAATTCGGGGAAAGAAAAAATCATACTCATTGGCTATGACCCCATTCCGAGAAATGTCGCCCTGCTCAAAGCCGGGGCCATTGATTTTCTCATCAGCCAGCAATCGGAACGCCAGGGTTATGAAGGCATTTATGCCCTGTTCCGCAAAGTGGTCCTGGGCGAAGAGGTCAGGAACAGGATTATGACTCAGATTGATATAATTACCGTAGACAACGTGGATTATTATCAGAGTTGATGGAAAGTTGAAGGGAGGCAATATGGACAGGGAAAAGCCGGTACTGAATGTCAAATCGCTTAAAGAACAGGTCTATGATTTTTTGCGGGAGCAGATGCGGCGGGGAGAAATTTTGCCCGGGTCAGTAATCGACCTGGAAGAGACTTCCCGTAAGCTGGGGGTCAGCCGTACACCCCTGCGGGATGCCCTGCTGCAGCTGGAGACAGAGGATTTTGTCACCATCCTTCCGCGCCGGAAGGTGGTGGTAAATGTGCTGACGGCCAGAGACATAAAAGACTATTATGAAATAATTGGAGCCCTGGAAAGCATCGCCATCCTCAGGGCTGCGGACAGATTGAAGCCACAGGAGCTGGATTACATGGATCAGTTGAACCAGGAGATGAAAAAGGCGATCGAGGCCGACGACTTCGACCTCTATTATGAAAAGAACCTGGCCTTTCATAACGTCTACCTTCAGGCCTGCGGCAACGACAAACTGATGAAGATCGTCAATAACCTGAAGAAAAGGCTCTATGATTTCCCGCGTCCAGCCGGTTTCGTCAAGGAATGGGAACAATCTTCCACCGGTGAGCACGCCCGGCTGCTGGACTACCTGCGCCGTGGTAAGAAGGAAGAGGCGGCCGGCTACGTCAGGGACGTCCACTGGTCCTATGAAGTTCAGGAGAAATTCATAGTCCAGTACTACCGGCACATTTCCAATCCCTGAAAAAGAAGCGGAGGGGGGCGCTTCCCGGTCTGATTTATGGCTTGAAGATGAAGTAGGCCGCCATAACCATCAGGGAGAAACCAACCAGATAATTCCAGCGGAAATCTTCCCTCAGGTAAAGAATGGAAAAGAAGGAAAAAACGGTGAGGGTTACCACTTCCTGAATTGTCTTTAGCTGGGCGGCATTCAGCCGTCCATAACCAAGGCGGTTGGCTGGAACCTGAAAGCAGTATTCAAGAAAGGCGATCAACCAGCTCAGGACTATGGCTTTCCACAGGGGGAGACTCTTGAATTTCAGGTGTCCGTACCAGGCGAAGGTCATAAAAACATTCGACACCACCAGCAGGCCGACTGTTATCCAGGGCATTTTCTGTCCTCGACAGGAAAAAATAGCCAATAATGATAGCCCCCTTTTTCATTTTGTCAATAGATGGGAGGCCCGGAAATCAGGCTCATTTTAAGACTCCGGTTGAAAAATAATTATCTTACCGGTTACCGGTTATCAGCCGGCTGTGTTGCGAAGAAATGAGCTTCCGGGCTGTGACTTTACTGAAGAACTGGCAGATGATGGACGCGCCGGGTCTGATTTGCCGGCGGGATATCAAGTGGACGGCCGCCTCGATGACCGCTTACAGATTAAAACGATAGGTGACTTTTATCAGAAAAACATTATCTCCGGGAGCGGTGAACAGGTCACCCAGGTCCCGGCCCAGAGAAAAATTTCCCGGGTTGGAATAGTCAGCCCGGTTCTGAGTCCAGACCAGATAGAGCAGAGAACCCAGCCGGTATTCCCAGCGCAGGACCACCGTGCCCCGCAGGGACTTGTAATTGAAATCCGGATTATAGATGGAGATAACGGGAGCCGGTCCGGAACCGTCGGGGTCGAGAAGATAAGTTTCATTCTGATAATCTATGGTCGAGCTTCCCTCACCAAAAATCAGATAGTCGTAAGTCCGGGGCAGGTTCAGTTGCTTGAAGCGGTCATAACGCCCGACAGCGATGTAAGGCTGGAGATAAACCTGGAGACTTAACCTTGGAGTAAATATCCAGTTGAACCGGAGTTCGGCTGCCACCAGTGTCTGGTCGATACGGCCGAATATGTAACGCCGCCCGAAGGTGTCTGTCATTAAGGGGTCGGCCACCGAAGTCAACCACTGGGTTTCGTTAATGTCCTTTCCGGCCGACGGTCCAAATGACAGGTTAAAATTGGGCCTGGGCTTCCAGCGCAGTCCGAAACTGAGGTTCCATTGTTCCTGTTTATCCCTGGTCTTCCCGTAATATCCGGTTCCATAGAAGACAAATCGCCGCCGGGAATCGGATTTCAGACTCAGCTGGGCCAGGTAGCCGGGCGGAATGAGGGCCAGCGGACCGCCTCTGGTCAGGGTGTTGCTTAAAATTTCCGGATAGTAAATCAGGGTTCCGTCAACAGTCCACCAGTTATGAAAGACCCCCTGTAAATTTAGAAGCCAGCCTTCAAAGGTCCTGTTCCAGCCGAAATCATGGTTCTGCTCCAGCCCGCCGATCAACAGCGCCTGGCGGAATATTTTGCCGGGTTTGGTCCACATATAACCGTAATAGGCCTGGAAGTTAATCCGGTCGGAGAGGCTTCTCTGGTAACCGGCATCGTTGGGGTCAAATCCCGGGCTGAGGACTCCGGTTGAAAGATAAACAATCGAATGGCCCTGCTGCTTGGCCAGACAGAGTTTGCCGCCCAGCCCCGAGAGGCTGACCGCCTCCGGGTTGAGGCTCACATGGCTGGCATCGGGCCGTTGAAAGTAATGTATAGAAGAGCGCTGAATACGGTAGATGGCCTCCTGGCTCCCGTGCAGGAAAGTTCCGCCGGCCCAACCGCCAAGAACCCAGTTTCTTTTTTTATCGAGGAAGGCCCAGCCGTCAAAAGCCAGGTTAAACGCCTCCCCGGCCAGGAGCGACCTCAGGCTGTCTTCCCGGAGGTCTCTGATGACCGAGGTCAGCAGAAAGCCAAAGCCCTGCTGGCCACGGTTGAATTCTTTCTGGGCGCGGAATATGCCGTAATATGTAAAAGGAGCCACTTCATCCCGGTAGCGATTGGTCAGGTCGTCAACCGTGGCGTATTCTCTGGCGGTTACCGCGTTTATTACCCCGATGTTCCAGCCCGAGCCCAGTTTGCCGGTGAGCTTGAAGGCGCCGATGATGGTAGAACGGTCGGGAAAGCTGACAAAGCCGTCATGCTGCGGATAGCCCTGAGGCTCACGGCCTATCCGTCGGCTGTAAAAAAGCCGGGGGTTGGGCCAGTTCAGGTCAACGTTGATGTAGAGGCCGCCCCGGCCGAAATTACTGAAGATTGACGAGCCCTCGATGAAGAAAGGTCGCTTCTCTTCGTAATAGGTTTCATAAGCCGTCAGATTGATGACCGCCGGGTCCACTTCCACCTGACCGAAATCGGGATTTATGGTCAGGTCTAAATTGAGGTTGCTTTTCAGACCGGCTTTCAGGTCCAGCCCGACATTTCCCCGATACTGGTGACCGATCTCAAAAGGATTTCCGGGTTCAGCCGGGCGATAGCGAGCCTGGCCGACCGAGTAGGGAAATGCCTCCACCCGGCGCCCGGGTTTTATATTTTCAATTCCTTCCAGCCGGGCAAAACGGGAAACAAAAGCATTGTCTTCTTTGGGTACCCAGGCCAACGACACTTTCTCGTTCTTGCGTTTTATTATCCGCTGAAAATTCACCCCCCAGAGCTGTTTCTCCCGGCGCGGGAAGCGCAACTGATTGAAAGGAATCCTCATTTCCACCGTCCAGCCGTCTGCCGTCACCCGCGTTCTGGCTTCCCAGACTCCATCCCAGCTTTTGTCTTCGCTGATATCATTGAAGAGAGCCTTATCGATTATCGAACCGGAAGGATTTACCCAGAAAGCATAACCGCTGCGCCGGTCAAGATAGGGATCGACGCAGAAGATAAACCAGTCGGAGTCGACCAAATAGTCGCGGCGGCCGAGCTGTCCGATTATTCCCTTCGGCTCCGAATCGTGACAGAAGGCGGCCACATAAAGGTTGGCGCTGTCATAAAAAACCCAGACCCGGGTTCTTTCGCTGGCCGGAGCTCCGTCGACCGGGTCAGACTGAATGAAGTCCTCGGCGGCCGGCTGGCGGTAGATATCTTCCCTGAGGTAACCGTCAAGCTCAAAAGCTCCGGTCAGGCGGTAAGCCTGGACGGTCCTGTTTTCCCGGGCTTTTTTCAGGGCTTCTTTGTCTATGACAGTCTGGTCCGGGGCTGCAGACAACAGAGGTCCGCTAAAAATTATTAATAAG
>CAZDZU010000025.1:0-4230 GCA_964509995.1 uncultured Eubacteriales bacterium
TGTGATTATCGTGGCCTCGGTCCCCTGCATCTACGGCATCGGGGCCCCGGAGACCTATTACTCTCAGAGTTTTCCCCTGGAAGTCAATCAGCCGCTGACCAGGCGACAGTTGCTCGACCGGCTGGTTGGAATCCAGTACGAACGTTCCGATGAGGACCTCAGACGGGGCAGCTTCCGTGTCCGTGGCGACATCATCGACGTCTTCCCTTCTTATGAAGATTTCTGCTACCGGCTGGAGATAGAAGACGGACGGCTCCGGGAAATTGCAGTCTTTGACCCTCTCCTGGGACAGAAGCAGCAGCGACTCAACCGGGTGGTCGTCTATCCGCGAACCTTTTTCTCAACGCCCCGCGACATCCTGGAGGAAGCCATCACCGGCATAGAACAGGAACTCAAAAGGCAGGTGGAATTCTTTAACAGCCAGGGCAAGTTCATCGAAGCCCAGAGGATTGAAGAAAGGACTCTTTATGACCTGGAGCTTCTGAGAGAATTCGGCTATTGCCCGGGAATAGAAAATTATTCTCTCTACCTGAGCCGGCGACAGCCGGGTCAGCCCCCCTACACCCTGCTCGACTACTTTCCCGACGACTTTCTGGTGATCATAGACGAATCTCACGTGGCTGTTCCCCAGATCGGTGGAATGTTTCATGGCGACCGCTCACGGAAGCTGACCCTGATAGCACACGGTTTCCGCTTGCCATCGGCCCTGGACAACCGGCCCCTGAATTTCCCGGAGTTCGAACAGAGGGTCAAACGGGTAATTTACGTTTCAGCCACTCCCGGTCCCTACGAACTTAAAAAAGCCGGAGGCCAGGTGGTGGAGCAGATCATCAGGCCCACCGGGCTGGTCGACCCAGAAGTGGAAGTGCGTCCGGTCAGAGGGCAGGTTGATGACCTGATGAAGGAAATCCAGGAGCGGGCCCGGCAGAACCAGCGCACCCTGATCACCACCCTGACCAAGAAAATGGCCGAAGACCTGACGCGTTACTATCACGAGCTGGGCCTGAGAGTTCGCTATCTGCATTCTGACATCGAAACTCTGGAAAGGGTCAGAATCCTGCGCGACCTCAGAAAGGGCGAGTTTGACGCTCTGGTCGGAATCAACCTGCTCAGAGAAGGGCTGGATCTGCCCGAGGTATCGCTGGTGGCCATCCTGGATGCCGACAAGGAAGGCTTCTTGCGTTCTACATCCAGCCTGATTCAGACTTTCGGACGGGCGGCCCGGAATGTAGCCGGCAAGGTGATAATGTATGCCGACACCATAACCGACTCCATGAAAAGAGCCATGGAGGAAACCAACCGCCGTCGCCGCCTGCAGCAGCAGTATAACGAAGAGCACGGCATCAGTCCGCAATCCATCCAGAAAAATATCGACGAAGTCCTGGCCAGCATCTATGAGAGGGATTATGTCGACCTCACCAGGGTGGCTGAAGAAAAGGAAATTTTCCTGTCCCCGGAAAAGCGCCAGAAACGGATTGAAGAACTGGAAAAACTGATGAAAGAAGCCGCCCGCAACCTGGAATTTGAAAAGGCAGCTCAATATCGCGACCAGCTCAACCGGCTGAAGAAGCGCGAGCTGGAATTGATGGAGTGAAACTCCGGATGTCAGGAAGCCCAGGGTTAAATTTCGGAGAAAGGCACGCCATGCCGGCAGAATTGATCAGCTGGCGGGTCAAAGGCCATAAAAAGCCAGGATGAAATAAAGGTTCCAGAGACAGAAATGAAAATAGAACAGCTCAGGCAAAAAATAAAAAATTTCCCCGACCGTCCGGGAATCTATTTTTTCAAAAATGCCCGGGGCCAGGTCATTTATATCGGCAAGGCCAGGTCGTTGCGAGAACGGGTCAGAAGTTATTTTCTGCCCTCTCCCGACCTCAAGGTGCAAAACATCCTGAGCGAGACGGCCGACATAGATTACCTTCTGGTCAGCTCGGAAAAAGAAGCCAGTTTCATAGAAAATAATTACATCCAGTTTTACCAGCCGCGTTTTAACCTGCGTCTAAAAGATGACAAGAGCTTCCCCTTTCTCAAGCTCACCCTGGTAGAAGAATTTCCGGGTCTCTATCTCTGCCGGAGGGTGGAAGACGACGGAGCGAGATATTTCGGTCCCTTCAGTCCGGCTGATGAAGCCAGAAAATTGATTTCCTTTATGGCCAGAATTTTTGGAATCCGGACCTGTGAAAAGACCGTCTTCAGGAACCGCCGGCGTCCATGTCTGGAATATGAACTTAAAATGTGCAGCGGACCATGCGCCGGCCTGATCAGCGCGGCTGATTACCGAGAAAAGGTCTCTCGGGCGCTCTTGCTCCTGGAAGGGAAAAAATCAGAACTCCTGCGTCAGCTTCAGGAAAAAATGAAAAAAGCTTCGGCTGAACTCCGCTTTGAGGAAGCTGCCCGCTGGCGCGACGCCCTGAAGGCTCTGGAAAACCTGAAGGAAACTCAGCGGGTCATCATTCCCGAAAAGCAAGAACTGGACATAGTCGGCTTCAGCCGGAGTCAGGATAAAGCCGGAGTCCTTATTTTTCACATGCGCCAGGGCCGGATCAGATCCTCCTCGGGCCGGCTGCTGGAATTGCAGTCGGAGGAAACTGATGCAAATATTCTGGTCCAGGCCTTAAAGAAATTTTATTCAGAACAGACTCCTCCGGAATCAATCCTTCTTCCGTTCAGAATTTCAGAAACGCTCAGGGCTGAAATAAGTGCCGGTTTTCCGGCCGGTCAGAAAAAAATCAGGTTGCTTTTCCCGGACAACAAAAAAAAGATGGTTTTGCTGGAGCTGGCCGGCCAGAACGCCGCCCTGCTGCTGGAAAAAGAAGAACCGGCCGGCCCTCTGTCTGAGCTGCGGGAACAACTTGGTCTTTCTGTCCTTCCCCGGCGCATAGAAGGCTTTGACATTTCGACCACCGCCGGCACCGAATCTGTGGGCTCACTGGTAGTTTTTGTTGATGGCCAGCCGGCCAGGTCTGAATACAGGAAATACAGAATAAGAACCGTTTCCGGACCGGATGATTATGCTTCTCTTAAAGAAGTCATCGAGCGTCGTCTGAAAAGGCTTCTGGAAGAAAAACATCCCCTGCCCGACCTGATCTTCGTGGACGGGGGCAAGGGACAGTTGAATCTGGCCCGCCAGGTGCTGGCTTCATTTAATCTGCCGCAGATTCCGGTCTGTTCTCTGGCTAAAAAAGAAGAAATTATTTTCACGGCTCTCCGCCCGAAAGGGCTTCGTCTGGACCCGACCTCCCCTGCCCTCAAACTTCTCCAGCACATCCGGGACGAAGCTCACCGATTTGCCATCGGTTTTCACCGGCAGCGCCGCCAGAGAGCCAGCCTGGCTTCCGGGCTTGACGGAATTTCCGGGCTGGGCCCGGCCAGAAAAAAAAGGCTGCTTCAGGCCTTTGGCAACCTGGCTGCCATCAGGCAGGCCCCCGAAGAAGACCTGGCCAGGATGGTCGGAGCAAAGCTGGCTGCCACCATCAAGCAAAAACTTGGGTAAAAGGCACAGGCCAGGCGGCATATATCCGTGGAGGCGACGCGTTCAGTCTTAAGGTGATCGCAGCCGCGCCGTAAATAACAATTCAGCGGCCAGATGATGAGATATTATAGGACGATATATGAAAGACTATTCATATGTTGTCTAAGTATCCTTCCGGGACGAGGCTATTAATCAAAGCTCACCGTCTTAGAACCATTCTCTGCTCTGCCCGCCCGGGTCTCTCAGACCCATTCCCTGAGTTCTGGTTTCCTTTTGCTGATAAAGTTTCTCTCTTTTTCCCTCCCCGACGTTACTGCTGCGGTAGAACTCAGTCAGGGCATCAGGGCGGGCGAAAGATTTAGCTCTGTCTTCTCGACCGTTTGCAAAAAATCTACGCTTCGGCGGCCCAAGCCTGGTCAAGCCGGCTCCGGAATGCACTACTCCTTACAGACCGCTTCCCCCTTAATTATTTTCAATTAGAACCGGCTGAAGAATATCGAATCAAAAGATAGAAAAGGCCACACGGACCAGCGAGCTGATCAGAACAGCCACGCTCAGGTTTAGAAGCACCGAGACCAGGGCAATCTTTCTTCCCAGCTCCTTCCAGATAATGGCCAGGGTGGAAAGGCAGGGAATGAAAAAGTTGACGAAGGTGACAAAGGTCAGCAGCTGGGTGCGGCTTATAACCGTCAGCAGCTGCCCATAGCCAACCCCCAGGGCCTGGAACATCATCAGCAGCGATAGCTCCTTGCGCAGGA
>CAZDZU010000025.1:4240-9910 GCA_964509995.1 uncultured Eubacteriales bacterium
GACCAGGGTTACCCCCAGGCTATCTGGCAGGCCGAGCAATCCGCTGACGAAGGGGTAAAGAACAGAATTTACCAGCCGGTCAAAATTAATAAAGCTGAGCAGGCTTAACACCACGCTGCCGGCAATCAGAATTGGCCAGGCAAAACGGACAAACTCTCTGAGATTGAAATAAGTCTTCTGAAGGATATTCTTAAGCGAAGGCCATTTCAGGCCGGGGATTTCCAGAATCAACCCGGGCGAAGAATACTTGAATAACCTGGTCAGAATGCTGCTCAAGACTGCTACCACCCCCAGATTCAGGAAATAGAATCCGAGAGCCCACCAGGGCCCCAGCATAAAAGCCACCAGAGCCAGAATTATGGTTGTCCGGGCAGCGCAGGGAATAAAGGGAATCAGGAGAGCGGTTATGATCCGGTCGCGTCTGGATTCCAGAATCCGGGTGGCCACGATGGCCGGAACATTGCAACCGAATCCCAGAATGAAAAGAGGAACCGATTTGCCGTGAAGTCCCAGCCGGTGCATGAAAGCGTCCATCAGAAATCCGGCCCGGGCCAGATAACCAATATCTTCCAGGAACCCCATTAGAACAAGAAGTGGAATAAAGTAAGGGAAGACTATGGCCACTCCCCCGCCGACACCCTGAACCAGACCCACCAGCAGTTGGGCCGGCAGGTTCTGTCCTAATCTCTCCTGGATTCCCAGCCTTAGAGCTTCCCAGGGCTTGAGCAACCAGGTCTCGAGCGGGCTGCCGACCCGGAAAATCAAATAGAACATTCCGGCGAAAATCAGGAGCAGCAGAAAAAGCCCCAGCACCGGATGCATGATGAAGCTGTCCAGTTTTTCCAGGCCGCTCAGCCTGGCATGCCGAACCCGGCAGCAACCCTCAAAAATCTTAAGAGCCAAATGATGGCGTTCGGCCGAGAGCACCTCATAGGCCGGGGCCTCTCTAAGAGCCGAGATTTCCCGACGGATCCGGTCCAGATTCCTTTTGAAATCAGGATTGTTTTCCAGGAAAAATCTGTCCACGGCCAGGGTTTCAGCTTCGATAGCCCTGATGGCCGTGAACCGTAGATTGGCTATGATCGGAAAATCAACCGGCAGCATTTCGGTCAGTTTCCTGATCCGGCTTTCAACCTCACCCGCATATTGAAGATGGCGGGGAGCGGTCTGCCTGGCCAGAACTTCCTCCACCCGGTCCATGAGTTCTCTCGTTCCCTGGCCACGGGTGGCCACGGTCTTGATAACCGGCACCCCGAGTTTTTTCTCCAGGGCCTCAACATCTATCGTCATTCCCTTTTTCTCGGCCAGGTCCATCATATTAAGGACCACCACCATCGGATACTCCAGTTCCAGCAGCTCAACCGTCAGTTCCAGGTTTCGACAGAGTAAAGAAGCGTCAACCACGTTGACGATCAGGTCTGGCTTTTCCCGGAAGATATGGGTCAGAACCACCTTCTCCTGCGGTTCCTGTGGCGTCAGAGAATAAGTCCCCGGCAGGTCAACGATGGAATAGACTCTGTTCTTCCAGACGACCTCACTGTGGGCATGGCAGACAGTGGTTCCCGGGAAATTGGAAGTTTGAGCCCTAAATCCGGCGATGGCGTTAAACAGGGTGCTCTTGCCGCTGTTGGGCTGACCGATAAAAACTATTACCGGAATCCTATCGTCCATCTTCGTCGGCCGGCTCCACCAGAATCTTCCCGGCTATACCCCGCCCCAGGGCAATCCTGGTGTCGCTGTTGAGATTTTTTACCAGGACCGGCCCGCCCAGCGGAGCTTGTCCGTCCAGGGCAATTAAATCTCCCCGGTGAAAACCAAGGGCCAGCAGGCGACGGTGCAATCCCATCCCGCCCTTTATATCCACTATTCTGAATTTGTGTCCCTGAGGTATTTCCAGCAGGGAACAGACGCGGCCGGCAATGGTCTCTAATTCAGCCTTATTTCTTCTATGTCCGAACATGGTTTGATCTCTTAAACCGGATAATTAAAAATACATTATAAGCTTTTATGCCAGCAAGTTTTAGGTTTTTTCCAAACTTATTTTTCGTAGCCTCTGAAAGGGCTGCTGCCCACACTTTAATTTTCACCGGCAATCTGCCATAATGCTCTGGTCAGGAGGTTATCATGAACAGATTTCGCATCACCCGGTTAAAAATTTCTTTACCCCTGCTGGCCCTGTTTCTCTGGCTGCTGCTCCCGCTGGCAGCCGATGAGGGCATGTGGCCATACAATTTAGTGCCCAGGGATTACCTGGCCAAAAAGTACAATTTTAAGGTAACGGATGAATGGCTCAATCACCTTCGACTGGCTTCGGTCCGCTTCGGCGGGGCTTCGGCTTCCTTCGTTTCGCCCGACGGTCTGGTTCTCACCAACCACCACGTCGGACGGGGAGCCATCCAGAACCTGTCAACGGCCGAGCGCAACCTGATCAAAACCGGCTTCTATGCCAGAACCAGACAAGAAGAATTGAAATGCCCGGGAACCCAGCTCTGGGTGCTTCAGGAAATTGAAGACGTAACTGATAAAGTTCTGAGCTCGGAAAAACCCGGAATGTCAGCTCAGGAAGTAATGGCCGCCAGGCAGAAAATTATCGCTGAGGTTCAGAAAGAAGCCGGCGAAAAATCCGGCCTGCGCTGTCAGGTAGTTTCACTCTATTCCGGAAGCATGTACCATCTATATAAATACAAAGTTTACACCGATGTCCGGCTGGTCTTTGCCCCGGAAGAAGAAATCGCCTTTTTTGGCGGCGACCCGGATAACTTTACCTATCCCCGATACGACCTGGATATCTCGATCTTCCGCGTTTATGAGAACGACCAGCCGCTCAAGAGCCCACACTATTTGAAATGGAAGACCTCGCCTCTCAAGGAAGGCGACCTGGTCTTCTGTTCGGGAAACCCGGGGTCTACCGGAAGGTTGCTGACCTATGACCAGCTGCTTTTCCTCAGAGACGTGAATTATCCTTTCACCATAGCTAACCTGAAAAGAAGGCAGGCCGTTCTCCATGAATACGCCCGGCGGGGCCCGGAACAAGAAAGAATCGCCCTCAATACCCTGTTCGGGGTGGAAAACAGCTTGAAAGCCACAATCGGTTACAATTCTGGCCTGCTGGACAAAAACCTGATGGCTAAGAAGCTGGCCGAGGAACAGGCCATTCGCAAGGCTGTGGCCGCTGACCCCGAACTGGCAAAAGAATATGGCCAGGCCTGGGACGAAATCGCTCAGGCCCAGAAGGAATATGCGGCCATCTTCAAGGAATATATGCTGTTTGAAAGGGGCAATGCTTTCAATACGGTCTATTTCAACCTGGCCAGAGCCCTGGTCCGGGGAGCCCAGAGAGAAAGACCGGCTGGAGCTCCTGATATGGGCGGGGGGCGCCTGCCGTCTGAGATTCATGACGACTTTGAAATAGTCAAACTGGCCGACTCCCTGCAGCTTTTAAAAGAACAACTGCCCGACCGCCAGGAAACCAGATGGATTCTTGGCGACCGGAGCCCGGAAGAGGCAGCCAGAGCCCTGATCTCCGCCACTAAACTCAAAGACCCAGAATTCAGAAAACAGCTGGCGGCGGGAGGAGCCGAGGCCATCAACCTCTGCAACGACCCGATGATCAAGCTGGCGCTCTTGGTAGAACCGATTTCCCAGGGCCTGCGCGAACGATATGAAAAGAGAGTCCAGGCTGTGGAAACCAAGAACGGCACGCTGGTGGCCAGAGCCATCTTCAAGCTGAAAGGGACTTCCATCCCGCCCGATGCCACCGGCACCCTGCGCCTGAGTTTTGGCCTGGTTAAAGGCTATGTCGAAGACGGTAAGAAGATACCCTTCCAGACCAACCTGGCCGGTTCATACCGCAAGGCTCAGGAAAAGAATTTCCAGGCTCCATGGTCATTGCCCGAACCCTGGCTCAAGAAAAAAGCGGCTCTTGACCTTAACGTCCCCATCAATTTTGTGGCCACCATTGATTCTATTGGCGGAAACTCCGGTTCCCCCGTGGTCAACAGGAAAGGCGAATTCGTGGGGGCCCTGTTCGACGGCAACATTCAGTCGCTGCCCACCAGGTTCGTTTACGAAGAAAAAATCTCCCGTTCGGTAATGGTACATGCAGACGGAATCATAGAAGCTCTGCTCAAAATCTATGACGCCAGACCGCTGGTGAACGAACTTCTCGGCAAATGAGACTGGCTTGATTTAGCCTACCGGGGCCGGGCCTCTCTCCGGAGAGGAAAGCGGCCCCGGTTTATTTAGGGGGAAGAATGAAAAGCTGGACGGAATACCTCTGGTTCCAAACCGAAAAAAGACAGGAATTAATCAACATCACCGACCGGGTGGAGGAAGCCGTCAGAAAAAGCGGCATAAGAGAAGGCCTCTGCCTGGTGAATGCCATGCATATCACGGCCAGCATCTTCATCAATGACGACGAAAGCGGATTGCACCAGGATTTTATGGACTGGCTGGAAAAGCTGGCCCCCCATAGCCCCGGTTCCTACCGCCATAATCTGACGGGAGAGACCAACGCCGATGCCCATCTGAAAAGAACAGTAATGGGCCGGGAAGTTGTGGTGGCTGTAACCGGCGGACGGCTGGACCTGGGGCCCTGGGAACAGATTTTCTATGGGGAGTTTGATGGCCAGCGCCGCAAGCGCGTTCTGATAAAAATCATCGGCGAGTAGAGTTGCCTTCTGTTTGCGGATACAGATAAAATAATTCCTTACAGGCAGATTAAGGCTTGCCATGAGGGTGAATTATGCGCGCCGGTTATCTGCACCGAAGGGGTTATCTCATAGCCGATTTTCTGACCTCCATCCGGGCTCTGCTGGCAATTTTCCTGGTCTGGATTTTCTGGCAGGGAAGAGAAGTTCTTGACCTGTTCATGGTGCTTATTTTTGCCTGCTGGCTCAGTGACTGTCTGGATGGCTATTTCGCCAGGAAAAGCGGCCGTCCCGGACATCTGGCTGAAGCTGACGGCTGGGTTGACTGGATAATCTATCTGATCACCCTGGCCTATGGCACAGTGCTCGGTCACTATTCCTGGATTTTCTTCGCAACCTTTCTGGCAACAAACATGCTCGCTTTCTGGTTCAGTAAATCCATTTATGTCAACCAGGCCTTCCACTTCCTTTACCTTGTTCTCGGCTTCAGGACGGTCTGGCTGGAATCGATGTTCTGGCGCCGATTTTTTGTCCTCTGGGTGGCCGGAGTCATTTTCTTTAAACGAAAAAGGCTGATGGTTCAGATAAGAGAATTCCTGGCCGGATGGAACTATCTGCTGTCCCATAAAAGCAAGAGTTAACTGCCCTGTCCTGGCCCGGTAATTGATTTTATTAGCTCCAGAGTGTCAGCTGCGGCTTTTTATTCCCTATATCCATCGCGCGATTCTGGCTTCACAAAAGACTGTTGACAGATAACTTCTCCCGGGCCACTCCCCGACCGAAAAGTTTGATTCCCTGAAATTAAGGGGCGAGTCATCATCCAGACTTTAATTCAATTTTTTTTCAATTTTCGTAGTTCCGTCAGCGCACAATCAGTCTGGTAAACGGATAAACATAAGCCTGCAAAAAAACCAGAAGAGCCACCAGAGCTGCCAGAATCAGGCTGTGCCAGAAAACATACCGGAGAATATTTCCTTCATGGCCATACCAGCGGGTGGCGGTGCTGGCCACGACGATACTC
>CAZDZU010000025.1:9920-12203 GCA_964509995.1 uncultured Eubacteriales bacterium
GCTGTTGGCCGCAGCCATCAGCACCGGACTGAGGCCCAGCTGTCCGGCGGTGATTTTCTGAAGACTGCCAAAGAGAACATTAGAAGAAGTGTCCGAACCGGTCAGAGCCACCCCCAGCCAGCCGAGCATGGTGCCGAAAAAAGGATATAGCAGTCCGGTCCGGGCAAAGGCCAGGCCCAGAGTGGCATCCATCCCGGAATATCTCGTCACATAGCCCAGGGCCAGCATGGCGGCTACTGTCAGCAGAGAGAAGCGCACCCTCTTTATGGTTTTCCAGTAAATCCGAAGCATTCTTCTCAGATTGAAACCCATCATCAAGCCGCTGATTAAAGCCGCCACCAAAATTCCCGTACCGGTAAAGGATAGAAAATTAAAGCGGAAGATGGCTGCCTCCGGAACAGGGACCGGCGTCACCGGCGGCACTCTCAATACCTGTCGGTGGAGGCCGGGCACGGCAACGGACGGAGCCAGGATTCCGTCCAGAAGCTTCTTAACCTGCGGAATTCCCCAGATGAAGATAACCAGAGTTAAAACCAGCCAGGGGGCCGAGGCTTTCAGAAGAGCCCGGCTGTTCAGGTCTCCCTGAGTCGCCCCGGCGGTTCCAAAATTTTCAGCCCCATAAGTAGTCTTTGGTCTCCAGAACCTGAACAGAATAATAAGAGCTGTTATGGAGATCAAAGATGAGACCACTCCGGCCAGCCACGGGCCATGAAGGTTGGCTATCAGCGTCTGTGGAATGGCAAAGGCCAGCCCGCCAGTTAAGGCTGCCGGCCAGACTTCCGCCATTTTCCTGAATCCGCAGAACACAGCCAGCAGCCAGAAAGGCACCAGCAACGAGAAAAAAGGGAGCTGCCGACCGACCATGGCGCTCAGCTGATGTATGTCCAGACCGGTCACTCCGGCCAGGGCCACTATCGGTGTGCCCAGAGCTCCATAGGCCACAGGAGCGGTATTGGCTATGAGCGACAGCCCCGAAGCCTGAAGAGCTGGAAATCCCAGGCCTATTAGCAGGGCGGCGGTAATTGCTACCGGGGTCCCGAATCCGGCCGCGCTCTCAAAAAAAGCGCCGAAAGAGAAAGCAATCAGCAATAACTGCAGCCGGCGGTCAGCGGTTATTCCGGACATGTTTTCCCGTAACACCTGGATGGCTCCCTTATCCTGACACAGGTCGTAAAGGAAAATAGCATTCAGAATTATCCAGCCGATCGGGAAAAGGCCGTAAATGGCTCCGAAGCCTGTTGATAAGAGAGCCTTATTCACGGGCATCCTGAAGATCAGAACAGAAATCAGAACCGAAACCGCCAGCCCCGATAAAGCGGCCAGATGGGCTTTTAGCCTGAGGAAGGCCAACCCGCCGAGAAGGACAACTATCGGCAGCGCGGCCAGAAGAGTCGACAGCCAGGCAGCGTTCGCCGGGTCATAAACTTGAGCCCAGGGCACTTTGCTTTTACCTTCCAGAAATTATGAAAATCTTTTTATGAACTTTCTATCTTTTTGTCAACTTATTTTCATCGCGATTCAGAAAGGCATTTTAATCTGATGAAAAATATATAGAGGCTAAACTACGATAAAACCGCCAGAATAAACGCCTGATCAATTCGGCAATTGATCTACCCGGCCGCCAGAAAAGCCGGCAAATAGCCGATTAAATTTTTTGAGCGGCAGAAGGAGACTTAAAAGCTAATGGCAGTAAATACTCACCACCATTATTGGCTTCTATGCTGCAGGTTTAAGAAAACGGCTAAATCCCCTTCTATTTAATGGGCCAGAAAAACCCTGCCGGCAAAAGAAATTGAGCCGGCGGTACAACTTGTTCGTCGATGTCGTTGACATAATTCTCAACTCATAGAAAACAGTTCCGGCAACCGGCTGGATTCTTATAAATCTTTCTGTCAATGGGTGAAGAGTTCTGGTTTTCATTGACTCTTCTGTTGTTCCAGCTTTTCCCGCCGGGCCTTCTTTCGCTCGGACAGCAGGGCTACCATCAAACCAGCCACAAAGCCTGCGGCGGCGGTGATGAGTAGCAAGAGGATATGCGGCATCTCCACCGTGGCGAAAAGAAAATGAGTTTTAACCGGCTCGCGATTCTGGATGATGATGATGGCCAGCAGAATGACCACAATGATCAAAATAACCAATCTGGCTGTTCTCATTTCTTGCCCTCCCCTGACTGTATTTTATAATCAAAAAGGAGCTCGGGGCAAACCTATTTGAAATTCCATTTCATACCATATCTAATCAGAATAGTAAATCCGTTTTCATCTTCATCGCTGCAGTAAAGCT
>CAZDZU010000026.1:0-4094 GCA_964509995.1 uncultured Eubacteriales bacterium
TATGCCATTTTTTATTATTCCGCTTACCTGATCAACGGGCTGTCGGCCGACAGCCAGGGTTACCTGGAAACGAAATTTGCCGACCCGAACAAGGATAAAGGAGTGGGCGGCCGCCTGGGTTTGCGCTTCGGTGAAGGTGTCGAGCTTGGCGGTTCTATTTACAACGGAAAGTATGACCCCGACGGGACAAAGAATGTTCAGTTCCGCGGCTTCGACCTGCTGTGGTTGACGCCGGAGTGGGAGGTGAGGGGTGAGTACATCCAGGCCGTTTATGACCATCCCACCCTTAACCAGAAGATTGATTTTGATGGCTATTACCTGACCGTCAGCATGCTGTTCAAGAGTTTCCGTCTCTACTACAGCTACCAAAAATCTGACCTGCCAGAGAATATCATTGATGACCAACAGGCACTGCCGCTGAACATTTTCCTCGAGACCATGGTCAGGAAGACAAGGTCAGCTGTCGGATTGAAATGGGACGTGGCCGGTAATTTTTTCGCCAAGCTGGAATACGACTGGAATAAAGAAAAAGAGATTAAGTTGAAAGATAACGTGCTACTGGTTCAGGTCGGGTTTGTCTTCTGAAGACTTTATACTGGTTTTGAAATCTGATAGAATAGCGCGGGTTTTTTCTGCGGGCAGAATTTTTAAGATTACTACTTGAGGATAGCAACATGGCCAACCTTCTGGTTCTTGGCACTCAGTGGGGCGACGAAGGAAAGGGCAAGATAGTTGATTTTCTGGCCCCGGCTTTTGAAATTATCGCCAGGTATCAGGGCGGACATAATGCCGGCCATACTGTTTATCTGGGCGGGAAAAAAATTGTCCTGCATCTGATTCCTTCCGGCATACTCCACCCCAATAAGGTCTGTATTATCGGAAATGGACTGGTGATCAGTCCCCAGGCCTTTTTTAAAGAAATAGAGGACCTGGAAACTCTGGGAGTGGAAGTCAGTCCCGAACGTCTGCGGGTCAGCCGGGGAGCTCAGGTGATCATGCCCTATCATCCTTTACTTGAGAAAATAGCCGAGGCCAGCCGCGGTCAGAAAATGATTGGCACCACCTGCCGGGGCATCGGTCCCTGCTATGAGGACAAGGCTGCCCGCTGGGGAATAAGAGTCGCCGACCTGCTGGAACCCGATGTCCTGAAAGAAAAAATTGAAGACAGTCTGGCTCTTAAGAACAGGATTTTTGAAGCCTTCGGTTATCCACCGCTGAGTGTGGAATCAATTCTGGATGAATACAGGTTACTGGGAGAAAAAATGGCTCCCTACGTGGCTGATGTGTCTTTATTCCTGTCCGAACAGATCAGGGCCGGGAAATCGGTCCTGTTTGAAGGAGCTCAGGGCACTCTCCTTGATCTCGACCACGGAACCTATCCTTTCGTCACTTCCTCCAGCTGCACCGCCGGCGGAGTCTGCACCGGGCTGGGACTGAGTCCCAAGGAAGTCAACGGAGTTCTGGGAATAACCAAGGCTTATACCACCAGGGTGGGCAGCGGACCGTTTCCCACCGAGCTCAAGGACGAGATCGGAAGCAGGATCGCCCGCAAGGGCGACGAGTTCGGAGCCACCACCGGTCGCCCGAGAAGATGTGGCTGGTTTGATGCCGTGGCCGTGCGGTACGCCTGCCGGGTCAACGGAGTCGACCTGATTGCACTCACCAAGCCGGATGTCTTGGAGGAGCTGACTGAAGTCAAAGCCTGCTACGCCTACCGATACCGGGGACAGGTCATTAAAGATTTTCCCTCCGAACCATGGATTCTGGAAAAGGTTGAACCGGAATATCGCCTTTTCCCGCTTTGGAAACGTTCGATCTACCGGGCCCGGGATTTTTCTGAATTGCCGTCCGGGTTCCTGGATTACCTGAAGTGGCTTGAAGATACTCTGGAAACCAGGGTCGGGTTGATTTCCACCGGAGTCGACCGCGAGGACATTATCTGCCGGCGTGATGAATTTGTGAAATTATTGGGGGAGAAGGCCCGGGTTCTCGGTTGAAAATTCAGGAGATGAAAAAGGTGGCCAGGAGCAAGATGGATAAATTTCCGGTTCAGTGGGTGGAAATCAACCGCCAGGCCTTTCTTAACAATATTCAGGAGTTCAAAAACAGGCTGGGACAGACCGGGCTGCTGGCCGTGGTCAAAGCCAATGCCTATGGACACGGCCTGCTGGAGATTGCCAGCCTGGCAGCCGAGGCCGGAGTCGAATGGTTCGGAGTGCACAGCCTGGAAGAAGGCCTGAGTCTTCGCCAGGCAGGTTTCAACCAGAAAATTCTCATTCTGGGATATCTGCCGCTGGCCGGAGCAGAAGCGGCTGTCAGGGCCGAACTCAGGTCGACTGTTTACGACCCGGAAACAATTAAAGCCCTGGCCGCGGCTTCACGCCAACTGAAAAGACCGGCTTTTGTTCATTTAAAAATTGAGACCGGCACCAACCGTCAGGGGATTGCTCTGAACAAACTGGGCAGCTTTCTGAGTCTGCTGAAAAAAACTCCGGAAGTGGTGCTGGAAGGTATCTCCTCCCATTTTGCCAATATTGAAGATACTACCGACGACTTTTATCCGCGTTACCAGCTTGAAAATTTTCTCCAGGCCATAAAGTATCTGGAAAGCAATGGCCTCAGAGTTCCGGTAAGACATATGTCCTGTTCGGCTGCGGCCATTCTTTTCCCGGAAACCTACTTTAACCTGGCCCGGGTGGGCATCGGTCTTTACGGGCTCTGGCCTTCCAGAGAAACTCTGGTTTCCTGCCGGCTTCGGGGTCAGTCGCCGCTCAGGCTGAAGCCGGTTCTCAGCTGGAGGTCCCGGGTGGCTCAGATCAAGACTGTTGCCCGGGGAGCCTACATAGGCTATGGCTGCACTTACCGGACGACCAGACCGACGCGGCTGGCGGTTATTCCGGTTGGCTATTATGATGGCTACGACCGTAGATTGTCCAATTCGGCCTACGTCCTGGTAAAAGGTAAAAGAGCCCAGGTCAGAGGCCGGGTCTGCATGGATTTTATCATGGTTGATATCACCGATATTCCGGGAGTAAAGCTGGAAGACCGGGTGACGCTTATCGGGAGTGAAGGCCGGGAGAAAATCACCGCCGACCAGCTGGCGGCCCTGTCCGGTACCATAAGTTATGAAGTGGTGACCAGGATCAACCCGCTCCTTCCAAGATTTATCGTTTAATTCCACAATAGCAAAGAGAAAAATCACTCTATATTAAAGCCATATAAACCCGGTCTTGGGCTCCGGTTCTGGAAAGAGCCTGCCGGAGTTGCGAATTGCAGCCAGAATGGCGCCGGGGAAAGTCGGGTTAAAATAAAATCAAGTAGACTGAAAAAAACAATCAGAGCCACAACCTTCAGACATCTGTAATCATTTAAGTTGAATCCGCTTACTGTCTCCACTTATAATTCAGGTGATGGAAAAAGAAGAGAAAGCAAAAAAAGACAAAAAGAGCAAATTTTTAAGAATAGTTTCCTGGACGATTCTCGGTTTGGTTCTGTTCCTGATTCTGGCTGGACTGCTGCTTCAGACTCCCTATGGCGGAAGGCTCATTCTGAAGAAAGCCGGGAATATTCTTGAAGAAAAAACCGGTCTGAGCCTCCAGGCCGAACGGCTGCAGCTGAATTTTTTCAGGCTGAAAGCGACCCTGACCGGATTGAAGCTAACTCCATCGAGAGTCAGTCAGTTGCCGCTGGAACTGATATCCGCCGACCGCCTTATTTTCCAGAGCGGCTGGTCTACCATAGCCGGTGGCGAGCTAAGGATTAAAAAACTGGAAATAACAAAGCCCGTCGTCAGACTGAAATCCCGCCCTTCCTCTCCAGAAGACCGCCAGCCGGCACCACCCTCCAGGCCAGAAGAAGCCACTCCATCTGGATTTTCTTTCCGCATTGATAGCTTCCGGCTGGAGGAGGGCACCCTGGCCTTTGAAGAACCGGCCACTCCACTGTCCCTGAATCTTCTTGGCCTGAGGGCTGCGGTCAATTTTGATGCCAACAGCCGTTTTCATGTAGCTTCCCTGGAGGGAAAATCTGGTTCTCTGCTTATTGGTCAGGGAAAAACTGAGATTACGGGACTGGATATCGAGGCTGCCTTCAAC
>CAZDZU010000026.1:4104-11859 GCA_964509995.1 uncultured Eubacteriales bacterium
GAAACAATCAGGCTGGATAGAGTTTCTCTTTCCACTGAGAAGGCGACTCTCGGAATTTCTGGAACCGTGGAAAATTATCTTGAAAATCCAGAGCTCAACCTTAAAACTGCCGGCCGCTTTGCTCTGCCCGAACTATCGGCGATGATATCGCCGGGCGCAAGGATCGGCGGCCAGCTGAGCTGGGAACTCGGACTGACCGGAACGGCCACCCGTCCCGAAATCTCGGGTGGTATTAAAGTGCCCGACCTTGAGATTTATGGCCTCAGCCCGGTTGACCTCAGCCTTGAAATCTTTCCGTCTGACGAAGCCGGCCATCTGGTCAAGGCCGATGTTAGCTATCAGCGAGGTCAGGTACATATGGATGTTATCCTGCCGCCTCAACTGAAGGGGAACCTGAGAGCTTCCTTGAGCCTGAGTCGGCTTGACCTCAGGGTGCTTCAGGCCTTTCTGCCCGATTTTCCAGTTGATCTGGCCTCAGAAATGAGCGGCCGGCTGGAATTTGAGGCCCGGCAGTTGTCTCCAGATGCGTTGACAGGATTGGCCGACCTGAAGCTTGAGCCTCGTTATCAAGCCGGGGAGCTTAAAATCCGGCCTGAGGTCCCGGTTTCTGGCGACTTAAATTTTTCTTATTCCGACCGAGCGCTCAGCATAAATAAAATCAATCTGGCCCTCCTGAATTCCCGGCTGGAGCTGAGCGGAAAGATTGAATCGCTGGAAAGAATCTCGGGCAGATTGCGCTGGACACTTGATGACCTTAAAGCCGTAATTCAGGCGGCCAGGTCCGGCGGTCTTACCAGAATTGCCCCCGGGCTGGAAGAGCAGCTTTCTTCACTGGAAAGCCTGAATGGTTCAATCCTCCTTGAGGCGCGTCTTTCCGGGACAGTCAGCCAGCCGGGATTCAACCTGGCCCTCAGCGGAAAGAATCTGAAATTCCGCCAGGCCAGCCTGCCGCTTCTTGAAATTAAAACTGATGGCAATGGGCAGAATATTAATCTCCGCCAGCTTCTGGCCAGGTTTGACCGTGGCCAGATAACGGGCAGAGGAAGTTTCCTCAAACTGGCTGCCGGCGGAAAGACAGTTTTCAAGCTCGCCGGCCGGATAGATATATCAGACCTGGACCTGTCTCAGTTTTCAGAACTTATCTCTGAAGAAAGCCGGCCGTACTTAAACGGTCTTCTTTCCGGGAGCGCGAATCTCGCCGGGACCACCTCCAGACCGGCAGCAGATTTTCAGATGTCCTTGACGGGGAGTGAGACTGGAAGCCTCAAACTGGAAAGTCTGGAAGTTTCTGGCGAGTACAGCCGTGATGAATTAAGTTTGAATAAAATTGACCTCAGGCTCGGCGAGGAAAGCCAGCTTCTGGGTCGGTTCAGTTTCCGACCGCAGTCGGGAGAGCTCAGAGCTGAACTGGAGGGCAGGAAATTAAGAGCCTCCCTGTTCCAGACCTGGCTTCCGGCTCTCCAATCCGGGCTGGTCGACCTTCAGTTAACCGCCTCTGGCCCCTGGAAAAATATCGTGGCCGAGCTGAAAATAAACGGTCAGGGCTTTATGATTGACCGCGTCTGGTGTCCATATTTTGAATTGAAAGCAGTCTCCGATGGCCGCCAGGTCAGAGCCATCTTTAATGTTCCCCGTTTTAACCTGAGCCTGGAAACTGAAATGGAATTAAAAGAGCCCTACTTTCTTACCGGGCTTCTTCAAATCAGGGAACTGCCGCTTTCAGCCCTGGCCGGGCTGCTGCCCGAGGTGGAGGAGACCAGCCCTCTGGTGGCCCTGAGTGCCAGCAGCAGATTTTCATTGCCTCTCGCCAGGCCTGAGAAAGTGGAGGCGGAGTTCAGGTTTGAAAATTTTGATTTTGCCGGGCTGGCTGTTCTGATGCCCTCTCTGGAGAGTCTCAAACCGGGGGGACGGGCTGACGGCCGGCTCGAGCTTAAAGGGTTTTCGCCGGACCTGAAGGGCATGGAACTCAATCTGGAGATTCCCTCTCTTAACCTGGAACTCGGCGGAAATAAAATCAATAATGAAGGACCTCTTACCATCCAGCTCAGAGAGGGAAAACTCCGGGTGGGCAGCTTTATCCTGAAATCCGGCCGGTCAAGATTCAGTCTTGGAGGCGGAGCCGGATTAAATGACCTGAAGAATCCTTCGCTTGATTTCACCCTGAAGGGAGACCTGGACCTGTCTGACTTTGGCGCCTGGCTGTCCGGAATGCAGGTGGGAGGGAAATTACAGCTCCAGGCCGCGGTGAGAGGCGACCTCCAGGAGCCTCTGATAGAAGGCTCGGGGTCGCTGGAGGAAGTTTTCCTGAGAATGCAGGATCTGCCGCTCATTCTGAGCGGCACCAGCGCCAGGTTCAGGGTTGATAATTCCCAGCTGGTACTGGACAGGCTGGCCGGTCTGGCCAACTCCGGTAGTTTTTCCGGCTCCGGCCGGGCTGCCTTTGGCCAGAATTTCTCCCTGACCTCGGTCAGGCTTGATTTCAATCTCCGTGATTTTGATTTCAATTATCCGCCGGGCTTGAGCAGCCTGTCTGAAGCCAGCCTGGTTCTGAGAAGAGACCGGCGGGGCTGGGCCCTGACCGGAGATCTTTCCATCCTTAATGCCAGCTACCGAGAAGATTTTTATCCGAGCACCCAGGGCCTTAAAATGGCTTTGAGCAAAGTCTCACCGGTGGGGACCGAATATCCGGCTTTCCTTTATGACCTGCCTCTTGACATCAATATCAGAACCATCGAGAACATAATAATCAAAAATAACCTGGCCGACCTGGAACTTAAAGCTAATTTGAATCTGAAGGGCACGATTCCCGCGCCCATTCTTTCCGGACGGGCAGAAAATGCCTATAGCGGAGAACTGATTATAGGCGAACGCAAATACATGGTCGAAAGACTCCGGGTCGATTTTCTCGGACGGGAAAATCTTGAACCCAACCTGGATATCTTCCTCAAGAGCACGGTCTATGACCTGGAGGAAGAAGTAGAGGTCAGTCTGGTGCTCTCGGGCACTCCGTCTGACTTAAAATTCTCACTAACCTCGGTTCCGTCCAGGTCGCAGGAAGACTTAGCCTCGCTGCTTCTGACCGGAAAAAGTTTGCGTGAGGTTCAGGGCTCGGCCCTGAATACCATCAGCGGACAGCTGGTCCAGCATTTTTCCAGCCCGCTGGCTTCGCCCGTCACCAGGACCCTGAAAAAATGGCTGAAAGCGGAAGATGTGATTCTGGAACCCCTGAATATCGCTACCCTCCAGGACCCCGGCGCCAGATTGACTGTCAGGAAAAGGATGACCAGGGACTTTGCGGTGACTTATTCCATCGACCTGACCAACAGCCAGTACCAGACCTGGATTCTTGATTACCGTTTGAAACGCAATTTTTCAACCCGGGCCTTCCGCCGCGACGACGGTGTGGTCGGCTTAAATCTCAGACACAGGCTTAATTTCGGACAGCCGTCCGAAGGCGGTTTTCAGGCGAAGGTAATAAAGAAAAAATTAAACCGGATTGAAATAAACGGAGAGACTGTTTTTCCGGAAAAACAGGTAACCGGTGTTCTGAAACTGAAGCCGGGTCGCAGCTACCGCACGGCCTCCATCAGACAGGCTCGCAATCGCCTGGAAGCTTTTTACCGGAAACAGGGCTACCTGAATGCCAGGATAGAGGATGAAGTCAAAGAGCTGGATGAAAACAGCCTGGCTCTGCAGTTGACAATTCAAGCCGGTCAGCCGGCCGGGTTCAAATTCAGCGGAGATACACTTCCGGCCAGAATCAGAAAAAAAGCTCTGAACTCGTGGGTCGGCCGGCTGCCCGAAGAGGCTAACCTTTACCAGTTAAGGTCCGTCCTGCTTAATGAGCTTAAGCGGAGAGGTTATTACCGGGCCGAGGTCAGCCTGATTAAGAAGCCTGAACAGGAGCGTGTTGTTTACGAAATTTCGACCAGTCTTAACGGCCGGTGGAAGATCGGAAGTTTCAGACTTACCGGAAACCCGGTTTTCAAGGAAGCGGTAATTAAAAATATCGTTTCTGACTATTTCGGGGCCAGGGCCAGGGGGCTCTGGAACCTGGTCTATGACCGCAGGATTGCCCTGGAGCTTGTTGAATATTTCTATCAAGAAAATGGATACCTGGCTCCAAAAATTGAGGCCCCGGTCATCGAGGAGAACAACAGAAAGCGCCTGCTGGACCTCAGCTTGAAGATTGAGGCCGGACCCAGAAGTCAGGTCAATTCTCTCGAAATAGTCGGAAGCTCCCGCTTCCAGAACGCTGAGTTGACCCGGATTCTGAACCTCCAGCCCGGAAGCGTTTTTAGCTGGCCGGCGCTCAATGAGGACCGCACCGTTCTTCTGAACCGCTACCGCAGCGCCGGTTTTAAGGACGTCAGGGTGGAGATAGAAGCCAGCCCGGCAGGAGAGGGGTCTGATTATGATGTTAAAATTAACATAGACGAGGGGCCGGTTTATACCATCTCCAGCATTGATCTGGAAGGAACCAGACGCACCAGGAAATCCTTCCTCCTGAGGGAAAGTGGCCTTAAGCCAGGGGAGCCGGTCAGCCTGGAAAAGCTGGCCCTGGCTCAGAAAAATCTCTACGATGCGGCCACCTTCCAGGCGGTAAACGTTTCCTCGGAACCGGAAAACACAGCGGAGCACGGGGAGAAAGTTCAGGTCAGTGTCCGGGAGATGCCCTGGCTGAGCCTGACCTACGGTCTTCAGTACAACACCGATACCAGATTTGAAGGTTTCGGCCAGCTTGATTTCAACAACCTCTTCGGCCGTGGTTGGAACAGTCTGCTGTACTTCAGGGCTAACCAGAGGCAGCAGGATGCCCGGGCCACGCTCAAGATACCTTACTTTTTCGGCCGCAAGATGGATTCACTTCTTTCTGTTTATTATCTTAAAGATATCAGAGACCAGTTTATAACCGAGGAATTCGGGGCCAGTTTTCAACAGAAAATCATGATCGTCCGCGGTTTTGACCTGAGCTGGATGTACCGCCTGAGTCGGATCCATGATTATGAAAAAGAGCCATCCTGGCCATTTCCCTACGATGTGAAAATCATGAACTCCGAACTGTCGCTGCTGCTGAGCCGGGATACCAGAGACGACCGCTTCGATCCAAAGCGGGGGTCGCTTCTTACCGGAAGCTTGAGCTATTCTCCACGCTATCTTGGTTCCGATCTTAATTATGTCCGTTCTTTTACCCAGTTCACCATGTACAAATCATTGCTGCCAGGAGTGGTCTGGGCTTCCTGTTACCGTCTGGGCCTGGCCAGCGCTTTCGGCGAGGTTTTAATCCCGAGCCGCAGGTTCTTCGCCGGCGGTGGCACCAGCATCCGTGGCTTCAAACTCGACGCCGTTGGTCCGATTGATATCTGGACCGGGTTGCCGGAGGGCGGCGAGGCCATGGTGGTCACCAATCAGGAGATAAGGTTTCCGATCTATAAGATTTTCAGGGGAGTGGTTTTCCTCGATGCCGGTAACGTCTATTCGAGACTCTCTGATTTCAATCCCGGACGACTGAGGACCGGTGCCGGCTTCGGGCTGAGAATTGACAGTCCACTCGGCCTGGTCAGAATTGACTACGGCTTCAACCTCAAGCCCCGCCCGGACGAAGCCAGGAGCACTCTCTTCATCAGCATCGGTCAGGCGTTTTAATCGTTGGTTAGATTCTGCTCAACAGGGCTTTGACCTGGGCCGCTTCCGGAGCTCCGGGGGCGAGATACAGGAACTTCTGAAAGTGGGTGATGGTCAGGTCCTTGCGGCCTTTCTGATAATAAGCCAGTCCGATGTTATAATTGGCATAGGCATGATTGCCCTTTAGCTGCAGGCATTTCTGCAGGTCGGCGATCGCAAGGTCCAGTTTCTTCTGATATCCACGCAGCAGACCCCGGTGGTAATAGGCCTCGGCGCAGTTGGGGTCTTTCTGGACGGCGGTGTTAAGCTGGGTTTCGGCGCCGGTGTAGTTGGCTTTGGCAATATAGTACTGGGCCTTACCGATGTAACCGAAAGGAGAATTGGGAGCGGACTGCAGGATCTTGTTGAAATAGGTCAGGGCAGCTTCTGGATTCTTCTGTTTAATCAGGGCAGAACCAAGATAATAATTGAGGTCGTTGTTTTCAAAGTTTTCAGCCACCAGCTGGTCGAAAATGGCTTTAGCTTCGGCCGTCTTGCCGGCTTCAAAATAGGCGATACCCATCTGAAGCCGTTCCTGCTGGGTCTGGGCGGTGAGGGTCTGGTTGAGACTGAAAGCGAAAGCCAGGGTCAAGGCCAGGGATAGCCAGAGCCGGTTGGTTCTATATTTCATCTCGTCCTCCTTAAAACTCTTATACCACAGGAGCAGTCGATAAGACAAATCTTTCTCGACGGTTATGATTTTTGACAAACAGCCCGCAAGTGCTTAAAATTAATCTGGCCCTGAAAAGGGCGGAGGGAATGAATTAAAGCAAATTAAAGGAGGGCAGGATGGCCAGAAAGAAAAAGGCCAAACCGGCAGCTAAGAAGCCGGCAAAAAAGATGGTCAAGAAAAAACCGGTAAAGAAAACGGTCAAGAAAGAAGTGGCTCCAGCGCCCCGACCGGTGACAGCTCTGGAATGCCGGGTCTGTGGCTACCGGCTGATCATCGACCGCAAATGTGGCTGTGCCGAAGAGCATGCCATAGTCTGCTGTGGCCAGCCTATGGAGAAAGTAGAGACGACGATCTGATTTAGCTTCCTGTCCCGGCTGAATTAAAGCCTTAAATTCAGGCTGAAGCGGAGAAGCAGGAGCTATTTTTTTATAAAGAGGCCCGGTGAACCAGATGACATCATTAAATTTTGCTCAGAAAAAGAAGCTGGCTTATTATGAAGGGTATCTCTCAATTGTTATCAACCTGGTTCTCTTTCTGCTCAAGTTCCTGGTCGGACGGAAAGTCCATTCGGTGGCCATGGTGGCTGATGCCTGGCATACTCTTTCCGACTGTCTGACTTCAGTCATCGTGGTCGTCGGTTTCTGGATGGCCTCCAGGCCGGCCGACAGCCGTCATACTTTCGGCCATGGCCGCTCCGAATCGATTGCCTCAATTATCATCGGCACCCTGCTGGCCGTGGTCGGGTTCAGCTTTTTTTATGAATCAGCGGTCAGGCTTATTCACCGACAGGGTATGGGCTTCAGTGCACTGGCGGTAATAATATTTGCTGTTTCGGCCGTCATGAAGGAGGGGCTGGCCCAGTTTGCCTTCTGGACTGCCAGAAGGACCGGGGCCGCCTCCCTGAGAGCTGATGCCTGGCACCACCGCAGTGATGCCGTGGCTTCGGTGCTGATAGTGGCAGGAGCTCTGTTCAGCCAGAAGTTCTGGTGGCTCGACGGTGTGTTGGGCCTTGGGGTTTCACTGTTAATTCTTCATGCCAGTTACGATATCATCAAAAGTTCGGCCAGTTATCTTATGGGAGAAGTGCCAGCGGATGAAAAGGTGAGCCGGGTCCACTCCCAGGTCAGGAAAGAATTTCCCCAACTGGAAGGCATCCATCACGTCCACGTCCACCAGTACGGTGACCATCATGAGGTAACTGCCCATCTGACCGTCCCGGGCACCATGTCGGTGGATGAAGCTCACCACATCGCCAGCAGGATTGAAGAGATTGTGGAGCAGGAATTTAACGGAGATGCCACCGTCCATGTCGAGCCGGAAAAATCAGAAAAAGAAGATGACTGAAACTGCCGACCGGACGGAGAATTATTTTAAGTTTCTGGGAACGGCCGGGGCCAGGTTCGTCATGGCCAGGCAGC
>CAZDZU010000027.1:0-11855 GCA_964509995.1 uncultured Eubacteriales bacterium
GTGGTATCGTGTGTTCCGATGACTGCCGCCCTGCAGACTCTCCCTCCGGGAGAAAGCCACAGGGAAAATATTTTTGCGGCCGGCAGCCTGGCTGACAGGTTGATAAGGTTGTTTCGCCAGACGGATAAGCCCTTCGTGGTCAATATAGATGCCGGCCGGCTCTATGACCCGCTCGGCGAGCATCTGGAAATAAACGGCCTTCCGGTTTTCCGCCGTTGCGACCGGGCCGTCAGATTCATGAGGAAGCTGGTAAGTTCCGGCCTAAAGAATATCTAAATTTCCATCCCTTCTTATTAATCTTTTTGATGGGTTTTTTGTCCAGCGGCCAAATTTTCTTTCCCTTTCACTCTTTCCTTATCACCCAAAAAGGAATCCATTGTTTCAGTTCTTCTCAGGTGGTCTGTTTATGGAGGCGACGCTGTTGGTCATAAGGGCAGGGTCAGCCGGAATGACGTGCCCTGACCCGGTCTGGAATCAATTTCCAGTCTGGCCTCCAGCTGGTCAGCCAGGGCTTTTATTATTTCCTGACCGAGGCCGGAAGGGGGAGAGGTGAAAAAATCTCCAGCCAGGCCCAGACCGTTGTCGGCAATTTCCAGAGTTAGATAATCGTCTTTTTTTCTGAGCCCGAGCCTGATGTCTCCTCTTTTTCGGTCGCCAAAAGCGTATTTCAGGGAGTTGGTCAGGATTTCGGTAGCGATAAGGCCGAGGGGGATAGCTTTCTTTATTGCTATGTTTATGGGCTGGAGGTCCAGGTTGAGGTCGATTCTGGTGGTGGCGGCGTAACCTTTAAGAATTGACTGGCTGATATCGCGCAGAAATCTATCCAGGCTGATCTCCTGATATCTCTCCCCGGGAGTCAACAGATCATAAACGCGGGATATGGACAGGACCCGCGTTTTCAGGTTTTCCAGCGGGGCCCTGATTTCCTTTTTGCTGGTCCGGTTTATTTCCAGACCTATGATGGAGCTAATGAGGGCGAAAGTATTCTTGACCCGGTGTTGAAGTTCGCTGAGAATAGCCTGCTTTTCTTCCATGCCTTTTTTGAGCTGTTGCTCCATTTTCAACCGCTCGGTGATGTCAATTATTATGGATAGCAGGTATTTTCTCTGGCCGAACCGCACGGGGTAAGAATGGACTTCAACGTCCCTGACCTCGCCACTGGCCAGGCGGTGCTGGAAGACAAAATAATTTTGCTGCCTTTCTATAGCCTCACTCATCAGCTGCTGAATCCGGTCCTCGGGCAGGGTGTTGATTTTTTTAATATTCAGGTTCCTGAGTTGTTCGAGACTGTAACCGTAGAATTCCTCGGCCCGGTAATTAGCGTCAATAATATCCCCCGTCTCCGGGTCAAGGAGTATCATTATAGTACCTGAATGCTCAAAGATAGTCCGGAAACGTTCTTCGCTCTGGCGGAGGGATTCTTCAACTCTTTTCCTTTCTGTTATATCTTCGGCTGAGAAGAAGATGCCGATCAGTTCATCGGAATCGGTATAAACTGGGGCCAGATGAAATTCATACCAGAGCGAACTGCCGCCGGGGGCTGGAATTTCTCTTTCCACTCTGATCTGTTCTCCGGACCTGACTCGTTGAAGATTTGAAGCGAAACTTGATTTGAATTTTTCGGGCAGCACATCTATCAGTTTCAGTCCGGCTCTTAATTCCTGACCCAGAATCGTCCGCATCCTCAGGTCTGCTATCCGGTTGAACCTGAGGATCGCTCCCTCCGGGTCGAGAAAGATAAGGGAGTAGGACGGGCTATCCAGAAAAGCTTCCAGGACAGCTTCCGACCGCCTTAGGGCGCTTTCCATCCGGTATCTTTCGGTGAAGTCTTCAAAGGTGCCTATGCCGCTTATGAAGTTGCCGTCAGAATCAAAAATACCGGCGAAAAATCCGCGGGCCGGGGTGGATTTATCAGCAGTAACCGATTGGTACACTCCTTCATAATAACTGATGCGACCGGCCAGAGCTTCTTTGACAGCTGCGATTACCTTCTCGTCATGGACCCTTTCCAGGATGTTGAAGCCGATGAGGGCCTCCCGGCTGGAGCCGATTATCCTGACGAAGGCCTCATTACATTCGGTGATGACTCCGTTCCGGTCGAACTGCAGAATTCCGAGTGGTGTGTTCTGGAATATCAGGCGATACCGGCCTTCCCTTTCCCGGAGTTCAATCTCGGCCTTCTTTTTTTCGGTGATATCTTCAAAGACTGTAGAAAACAGGTCCTCACCCATGGGAAAGGCGGTTATTTTGAAATCGCGTCTTAAGGGTTCAAAGTGCGACTCGAAAGAAAGCGGACGTCCGGTTTCCAGACATTCCAGGTATTTATCCAGAAAGGGAGGAGCTCCCGACCCGTAAAGCTCTGAAGCTTCCCTCCCGAGAGCCTGTTCCCTGGGAATGCCGGTATGCCTGGTATAAGCCTCGTTGACTTCGAGGATTTCATAGTCGACAGGCTCTCCCCGGTCGCTTCTGATCAGGCGATGTATGGCCACCCCTTCGGCCATGGCCTGGAACAGGCGGAAAAACCTGATTTCGGTTTTCTGCTGTTCGAGCTGAGCTTCGATCCGGTCGGTTATGTCCCGGACCAGAGCCACAAAGCGGTTCTGCCCGGGCCGGTTTTCTCCCTTCCGGCTGATTGTGGCTTCAAAAAAACGACTTCCCCCGGGAAGTTCCAGGCTGTAATCCATTTCAGCCTGGCCAGAGGTGGTTGCTTCTTCCAGGGCAAAACGGAGAGGGTTGGAGACGTTTCCGGGAAGAATCTCATTTATCCGGCGGCCGATAATCTCTTCTTTGGGACGGTAAAGGAGTTCCGGCTTGGGTGCTCTGACATCGATGACAACCATCTGTTCATCAAGCTCGAACATCAGGTCGGGCAGAGAGTTCAGAGTGGCTTCCAGATGTTCGGTGGTTTCCTGCAGCTTCTGCTCACGAGCCAGCAATTCCCGCTGGGTCTCCAGAAGCTTATTTACCGTCTGGCTGAGATTTTCGGCCAGAGCCTGGAGTTCTGTTTTTTTCCTCAGCAATTCCTGATGGGCGGCATGGAGGCGGAAAGCCATGTTGAGGGAAGCGAATAAAGTAGTTTCATTATAACCCTTTACTATATAGCCATAAGAAGTTATGGCTTCGGTTTTGGATAGGATTTCGGGTTCGGTATGGCTGGAAATAAAGACAACCGGAAGATCTCTCTGGACCAGCATCCGGCGTGCAGTCTCTCCACCATCGATTCCCGGTCCCAGGTCAATATCCATTAAAACCAGGTCCAGGTCGGGGTCGGAGTTGAATATTTCCAGCGCCTGTTCGCCGCTCAGAGCGGTCACCACTTCATAGCCCCCGCTCTGGAGGAGCTTTGATTCCATAAGGGCGATCAGAGCATCATCTTCGACCAGCAGTATTTTCCGGCGCCTGACAGTGTCATCTGTCAATTTCTTTTCCATTCCCTTTGCCCAACCTTTACTTTAAGGAATTGGCGTCCGCCTGCCAACTTTGTGTTCAGGCCGGCGGCAAAGTATTTGCAAACAATCTTCCTTCTCTGGTAAGCTTCTTAAGAACTTTATGAAAAGGAGGCTGATCGACAGAATGAAAAATGTCGGCAAAACACTTACGGCTCTGGGGCTTCTGGCAATAATGGCTTTTGTTTTTGTTAATCCTTCTTACGGTCAGCAGAAAAGACACGAGTTCTCTGCTGGTTACGGCCTGGTTACTTCCAGCCAGATAGTCGATATTTTTACTAACATCCTGCTCATCTCCATCACCATCGGACAGGCTGCCAAAGTTGATAATAAGTATCCGGGGGCTTTTATTCTGAGCTATAAGTATGTCGGCCGGTCCAGATTTGGCTTCGGTTTTACGTTGGCCGCCGACCGGGCGACCGGTAATTTAGCCATGGCCGGAAATCCGGTCGGGACCTACAAAGAAAATTATTACACCGGCGCGGTAGAGATGGATTACCGGTTTATAAACAGAAAGAATTTCTGCCTGTATTCCGGTCTGGGTGTTGGGCTGACGGTAAGAAAGGGAGAATACGTCTACTCAGATTCCGAGACTTCCAGCAACACCTTTCCGGTGGTTCAGGTTACTCTGATCGGTTTCAGGATAGGGGATAAGATTGCCCTGTTTGGAGAACTGGGCGGAGGCTATAAGGGGGTTTTTCACGGCGGAATTCGCGCCAGCCTGTAGCCCGTTCTGATCGGGGAGAAAAATATAAATAGAAAGAAAATAGAGGGGAAGTTTTTTTCACCCCGGTCGAGCGATCTTGGGGATTGAACTCAGTGCCAGCCTACCTGGCGGAAAACTTCGGCGATAACCCGGCTGCCCGGACCGTCCCCGCGAGCCACGCTCACTGAGACCGACGGCCCGGCCACTTCCTGCATTCTGGCCACTTCAACATGGGAAAAACCGGGGCAAAGAAGAACCGAATGCAGGCCTTCTTCAGCTACCAGCTGACGGACGATTTCGCAGGCCTGGTCGGTGGATTTCACCACCTGTACCCATAACTTCATTTTTTCCGATTCCACCAGAGCTCGATGTTTTTCCGGCTCGGCATCAGGGGCCTTACTCAAAAAGATGGTCCTGAACTTCATCTTACCCTCCAGAAGCGACTTAAATTACCAAGAGTCTTCAATAAGCAAAGCTTAATCCGAACAGCAGGTTTCTGCCTGGCTCTACCCTGGAATCGGGGTCGGGACGGGCCAGGTATTCTTTATTCAGAATGTTATTGATCCTGAAATAGAGCCGAAGCCAGCGGTTAAGATTATAAGTTGCTCTAAGGTTCAAAAGGCCATAACCGGGAATTGCAATTTCGGCCTGACCCGGGTTATTATGTTCGGCCTGCAGGTAACTGCTGACCTCAAAACTCAGACGGTTGAGCCAGACCCGACCGCCCACAATCAGACGCTCGGGAGGTATATCATTGAGGGGGCTCCCTGAAACCCGGCTCTGGCCGTTGTAAAGAAAGCAGTTACCGAAAAATGACAGGCCCGCTACCGGGAAATACTCCCATTCCAGTTCCAGCCCTCTGATCCGGCCCTGCTCCACATTTCCATATGTATAAAGCTGATATCCGATCAGGTATCTTTCTACCAGATTGTCTATGCTGTAGCTGAAGGCATAAAATCCGAGGAAAAATCGGCGGCCGGTTATCTTCAGGCCGGCGTCGATATTCTGGCTTGATTCGTTCTTGAGGTCGGGGTTGGCAATGATAAAACCGCGCCCGGTTATTCCGGTATAGAATTTTTCATTTAGGTCGGGAGCCCGGTAAGCCCTGGAGTAATTGGCAAACAAGGTTACCCGTTTGAAGAGCTGGTAAGAGGCAGCCAGGAAACCGGTCAGGGTTTCATTTCTGGTGGCCAGGAACTGGCCTCCTGTTTCAGCCCGGGAATTAAGAAAATCAAGCCTTAATCCACCCACTATGTCCAGTCCGGTTAGACCGGAGTAATCCAGGGTGAGAAACAGGCCGGAGTCGGTGCGCCGTCCGCCGGTATAGGGATATTCCTCGATGGATTCTGTGAGGTTACCAGCACTGTCGAAATTCAGGTACTCGTTATGGGCTCTGGCCTTTGTCCGGCCATAGAGGTCGGCTCCGGTATTCAGGCGCAATCCCGAACGCAGATTGCATTCTAAGGCCAGCTGCAATCCAAAGTCGGTGCTTTCTGTCCGGGCAAAGCTTTCCTGAGTCTTGACCGAATTCTGAATCCGGTCAGCCCGGGTCTCAAGAAAATTAGGATTTAGGTAAAAATGGAATTTAAGCTGGGTTCCGGGGCCGAAGGATTTCTCTTTCCATTCTAATTGAAGCAGATTCTGGTTTTCCCGCGGATACCAGGTTGGACGGGAGTCGCTGTTGAGGGCCGGTTTGCCGATGTTGTTTCCCCGCCCCATCAGGAAGCTGAGGCTGATTTCTCTTTTGTCCGAATATTTAACCAGCTTGCCAAAAAGGCTGGACTGGGTGAAGAAGGAAAGCGGGATTTCACCCGAGGGGGCCCGGTAGTTATCGGCCCGGTCGTTTCTGAGCGAGAAATAATAGGCCAGACCATGACTGGCTCCGGAAAAAGCCAGGTTAATTTCCCTTTCATCATTGACTGTTCCGTATTTGAGGCTTCCGTTAACCCGGAAATGGTCTTCGGCCGGGGGATTATAGGTCAGAAAATTTATTACTCCCCCGATGGCGTCAGAACCATAATAAACTGAAGAGGGGCTGCGCAGAACCTCAATCCGGGCCAGGTCTTCAGGATTTATAAAAGAAGCATTGGGACCGGTGCGGCGGTCGCTGGACAACCTGGCTCCGTCCACCAGCAATAGAATTCTTCTCCTGGCCAGGCCACGGATGGAAGGCACGATGGAAAAACCTCCCGAACCCAGGCTGGAAATTCCGGGAGCTTCCTGAACAATATCAGTTATATGCGCGGGTAGTTTTTCTTCGATGGTGACAGGACTGACAACGGAGCTGGCGGCGGGTACGGAAACCAGGGGCTCGGGAAATCTGGTTGCGGTTACCACCACTTCTTCTTTCTGGGAAAGGAATGGTGTCAGAATGAAATTAATGGCCTGGCCGGGGGCCGGACGATTGACCTGAAATTCCTGTTCAAAATAATCCGGATGTTTTATCCTGAACTTTAGCTTTCTTTCGGTCGGGGGGATATCCAGGCGAAAATTTCCCTCCCCATCAGTCAGAGTCGATATACTAAGATTAACGAAGGTAACCTCGGCCCTGCTGACCGGAAGACCGGACGGACTTAAAACTCTGCCTTTTATGATGTTTTCGGCCAGAAGAGGAAGAGAAAACACCAGGATTAGCCCGACAACCAGAAAGCTTAGAAGCCTGACTTTTGCCATAATTTTCTTCTTATATGAATCCTTGAGCATAATAATTCTCCGAAAACAGGGCAAAATTATACTATAATGACGAAAGTTTTGATAACCTTCTTCCGTGAAAAAGCTGTTGAGGAGGAGGAAATTTAGCAGCTGATTGGGGAGAATGGAATAATCTGGCGAGGCGGTCATGAACCTTGAGAGAAGAAAGAAACGAAAAATTAAAAGCGGCCCGGAAGAAAAAAAGTCAGAGCCCAGGCCGATTATGAGTCCGGCCTTGAAGCAGATGGTAAAAAGAAGGGAAATCTACGCTTCCTTCGGTTATGTGATTGAGAAAGAAAGGCAGGCCATAATTGAAGCGGCTGGTCCATTATCGGGACGAATTCTGGAAGCCGGAACTGGAAAGGGCCATTTTGCCCTGGTCCTGGCCAGGCTCGGCTATAGTTTGATCAGCTTCGACCTGTCAGAAGAGCAGCTGAAAATTGCCCGTGAAAACCTGGAAAGCAACGGGCTGTCCGGGCGAGTGGAACTCAGGCAGGAAAACGGCGAAAGTTTATCCTTTCCCGACGGGTCTTTTGAGGTGGTCTTTTCGGTGAATATGGTCCATCATCTGGATAATCCCTGGTCGGTTTTTTCAGAATTGACAAGGGTTCTGAAACCGGGAGGAAAGCTGGTGGTGAGTGATTTCAGCCGGGAAGGTATGTCGATGATGGCCGAGGTTCACCGAAAGGAGGGCGGACAGCACCGGGTGGCACCAGTTAGCCTGGCTGAGGTCGAAGAGTTTCTGAAGAAAGAGGGATTTTCAGTGTCCAAATACCGGACCAGGTTTCAGATAACCCTGGTGGCTTCAAAAAAATAAACCAGGTGCGCCGGCCCGCCTGATTTTGTAAAATCAGAAGGTAATAAATTTTTTCTGGAGGCTGACATGCCATCTTTTCAGTACCGCTACCCGGTCAGAGGGTTATTCATGGCAGGAATTAAAATCTCGATAATTGCCCTGGTCCTGATTTACCAGGTTGTATTCCTGGCTGCCACCGGCTTTTCAGACCAGGACAGAATTTCTGATGGTTCCGGAATAGCCAATCCGGTATCTTATTTAAGGCCTTCTCTGGCTGACTCTTCCGGAGCAACCATTCCCCGGCCGGAGTACCCGAGGCCAGACCTGCTCCGAACAAACTGGCTCAACCTGAATGGCGAATGGGACTTTGCCCTGGATCTTTCTGATTCAGGCGAGGAAAGAGGTCTGCCTCAGGGGGAGGGCTTTGACCGCAAAATTCTGGTGCCTTTTGCTCCCGAAAGCCCTCTCTCGGGAGTGGGTTTTCCTGATTTCATGGCTTCGGTCTGGTATAAGAAGAATCTTCACATCCCGGCGGAATGGAGCGGCCGGAGGATTCTTCTTCATTTTGAGGCGGCCGATTATCAGACGACTGTCTGGATAAACGGAAAGAAAATCGGAGAGCATTATGGAGGTTATACTCCCTTTTCCTTTGAAATAACCGAATATTGCAATCAACCAGAAGTTGTTCTGGTGGTCAGATGCCGCGACTCTCTCCGCAGCAATTTGCAGCCGGCCGGTAAACAAAGCAAGCGTTATCATTCTTACAGCTGTCTCTACCGGCGAACGACCGGAATCTGGCAAACTGTCTGGCTGGAGCCGGTGCCGGTCATCTTCATTCAGAATTACCGGGTCATACCCGATATCGATAACGGCCAGGTTCTGCTTCAGGTTTTTCTGAATGACAGCCCGGAGGCCGGCGAAGTGACCCTTTCGGTCAGTGAGGCGGGAAAGGTGGTTTTCCGGGAGAGCCGGAAAGCCGGCCGGATTATTAATTTTATCGTCCGGCTTAAAAATCCTAAACTCTGGGAAATCAGAAAACCCAACCTTTATGATTTCAATCTGGAACTTAAACCCGGTGCCGGGGCGCAGCCTGCCGACCGGATTCAGGGCTATTTCGGTCTTCGCAAGATCGAGACCAGGGGAGATAAGATTTATTTCAACAACCGCTCCTGGTTCATGCGGCTGGTTCTGGACCAGGGCTTTTATCCTGATGGCATCTACACCGCGCCTTCGGATGAAGCCCTGCGCCGGGACATTGAATTAAGCCTGGCGGCCGGATTTGACGGGGCCCGCCTCCACCAGAGGGTATTTGAAAGACGCTTTCTTTACTGGGCAGACCGCCTGGGTTACGCTGTCTGGGGAGAATTTGCCGACTGGGGCCTGGACCTCAGTCGACCCGAGTCTTTAATCATCTTCCAGAGAGAATGGAAGGAAGCCCTGGAACGCGATTTCAATCATCCGTCGCTCATCGGCTGGTGCCCGTTCAATGAACAGTGGGGTGATAATTACCCCGGGGTCATCGATAACATCTTTAAGCTGACCAGGGCCCTGGATCCCACGCGGCTGGTTATCGATGCTTCTGGCGGCTATCATCCGGTGGTGCCCGATGTTTTCGACTCCCATAATTATGAACAGGATCCGGCTAAATTCCGGCAGGCTTTTCAGGGATTGCTGGACAGTCCACCCCTGGTTTTTGTCAACGGAGATCCGAACCGGAACGTTCCTTATCGCGGACAGCCTTATTTTGTCAGTGAATATGGCGGCATCTGGTGGAACCCGGGTCAGCAGGACGAGAAAGCCTGGGGTTATGGAGAAAGGCCCCGCACAGCCGAAGAATTCCTGCAGCGCTATAGAGACCTGACCGAAACGTTGCTGTTTCACCCGAAAATAGCCGGTTTCTGCTATACACAGCTCTATGACATCGAGCAGGAAGTGAACGGTCTTTATACCTTTGACCGCCGGCCAAAATTCGACCCGAAGTTTTTCTTTGAGGTCAACCAGCAGAAAGCAGCCATTGAAAAATAAAACAGAAAATTAAATTTACTGGTCCCGCCATTTCAGGGCCCTGAACCGCGGGTCATCCCGCAGCGAATCCAGGTCCGGGTCTTTTTCCACCCAGTCCCGGTGAGCAAAGCCGGCCGCGACGGCAGCTTCCAGACTCTGGATGGCTCTGGTTTTTCGCCCTCGAGGGCGAAAAGGCAGGCGACGTTGTACTGGATGCCGGCATCGTTCGGGTCAATGGCTATCGCCCGTTCGGCCCATTCCAGGCCGCTGCGGCGGTCTCCCAGCCGGCATAGACTGACCGCACCCATGGTATAGGCCCGGGCATCGTCAGGATGGAGCTGGACCCTTTTTCCACCGCCCTCAGCGCCAGGCGGTAAGCGGCCAGGGCTGCCTGTTCGTGTCCCAGAGCGGTCTGGGTCTGGGCGGCGAAGTAGCAGGCTTCGTGATTTTCGCGGCTGCGGCAGGCTCTTTCGAACAATTCGGCGGCCAGCTTCAGTTCGCCTCTCTGAAAGCAGGCCCGGCCATAGAGGTAGGGATTCTCATCCTGCTGGGGATCCATTCTCATGGCTGTTTCGAACTCTCCCCGGGCCTGCTCGAAGCTGTCCATCAGCCACAGGGTCAGGCCGCGGGCGGCATGAGCCTGTGGCAAATCAGGGTCGAGCTCCAGAGCCCTGAGGCTGGCCCGGTTAGCCTCTTCCAGGTGGATATCCCGGGACTCTCCGTAAAAGTGAAAGAGCATGGCCGAGCACTGGGCGATTCCGGCATAGGCCAGAGCGTAGCCGGGGTCGATTTCGGCGGCCCGGGTAAACATCTGATGAGCAAACTGGTAACTCTGCCTTCGCCCCTGGTGATAAAACTGGCGGCCGCGAAGATAATAATCATAGGCGTCGGTATCGGTAGTAGAAGTCCTGGTCAGGGCCTGCAGCTCGTTGTCGCTCAGGATCAACTGCAGGGACCTGACCACGTTCTGCGAAATTTCGTCCTGGATGGCAAAAATGTCCTGGAAGTCCCGGTCGTAACGTTCCGACCAGAGATGATACCCGGAGGCTACGTCTATCAGCTGAATGAAAATTCTAAGCCGGTCTCCCGCCCTCCTGACACTGCCTTCGAGCAGGGTATCGACATGCAGTTTGCGCCCGATTTCACGGACATCCTCTCTGCTATTCTTGAAAGCCAGGGTGGAGGTGCGGGCAGCGACTCTCAATACCCTGATTCTGGCCAGGGCGTTTATGATTTCTTCAGACATTCCGTCGCAGAAATATTCCTGCTCGCGTTCGCCGCTGAGGTTGGCCAGAGGCAGCACGGCTATTGACCACAGATAGTCTTTCTTGCGTCCCCGGTACTGGACCCGGCCTGACATGAGGGCTTCCAGGGTGAAGCGCAGGTCTATTCGCAGGTCTTCAGCACGCTGGTATCGTAAATTCCGGTTCTTGTTGAGCAGACGGGTCACGATGCGCTCCAGTTCCACCGGAATGTTGGTTGAATACTCCGACATCGGCAAGGGCTCTTTATCCAGGATGGCTTTGAAAATTTCTCTTATTCCCTCGCCTGAAAAGGGCAACTTGCCGGTGAACAGCCTGTACAGGACGATTCCCAGGGAAAAAAGGTCAGAACGGTTGTCGGTGGGCAGGCCCTGCACCTGCTCCGGCGACATATAAGGGGCTGTTCCGACGATCAAACCTTCCTTATAAGCATTGTCCCCGGCGACGATGGCGGCCAGGCCGAAATCGACTATTTTCGCCCGGCCGCGGCTGGTGACCATGATGTTGGAGGGTTTGAGGTCACGGTGTATTATTCCCCGGCCGTGAGCTTCGGCCAGACCGTCGCTGATCTGGATGGCCAGCTCCAGAGCCTCTTCCACCGGCAGGCGGCGGTTTCGAATGAAAGCTTCAAGAGTTCCGCCGTCCACGAATTCCATGATGATGTAGGGTTGATTCAGATATTCGTCCACACCATAGATGGTTACGATATGGGGATGGTTCAGCTGGGCTACAGTCTGGGCCTCTTCCCGAAACCTTTGGCGCCAGTCGGGATTCTGCGACAGGTCCCCGGACAGAAATTTAAGAACCACCCTGCGGTCGAGGTCACGCTCGTAAGCCAGGTAGACTGTTGAAAAAGCTCCCTGGCCCAGAACTTCCTCGATGAGATAACGTTTGATTTCAGTCCCGGCCGGCCATAAGGCTGCGGTCAGAGTCTGGTCCTGTTCATCACC
>CAZDZU010000028.1:0-5658 GCA_964509995.1 uncultured Eubacteriales bacterium
ATCCGGTCAAACTGGAAAAATCAGGTTATGATCACTTTAAGAGGAAAAAATAGATTGCAGACTGCCCGGTCAGGACTTTTTTACAGAGTAAATGGGACCGATTCTCTGGACATTGGAGTATCTTGGGTATAAAATTCTAATCTAATTTCCATTTATTCATTCTGCAGGATCTGCCTCAAATACTCCTGCCCAAGGTAACAATGAATACCAAGAGGTTTTCAACAAATGATATTCTGGTGGAGGGCTCTCCCTACGGCCTGGTCCTCATTGACAGTTCAGGTGGATGGCTGTACGCTAACCCGGCTTTCACCAGGATTACCGGCTACAGTTTAGAAGATGTTCCCGATGGCCGGACCTGGTTCAGAAAAGCCTTTCCGGATAAGGCCCGCCGATCTGAGGTCATAAGCCTCTGGTTCGCCGACCGTCAGGAAGGAAGATTCAAAGAGCGGGGGCTGGAAATAGTCTGCAAGAACGGCCAGAAAAAATGGCTGAGAATTCAGTCTACCTTCAGACCCGACGGCAAAACCGTGGTCAGTCTGCGCGACGTCACCGAAAAAAGGCTCCTGGAAAAAGCCAAGGAGGAATCAGAAAATTATTACCGGGCGCTTCTGGAGGCTACCCCCGATATGGTGGTCATAACTGATTCCAGAGGAATCATTGCTTACTCTTCGGAAAGCACGGCCCGATTCCTGGGATATGATTCTTCCGCGGAACTCATCGGCAGGGACAACCAGGATTTCTTCTCTCCCGAGGATCTGGAGAAAATAAAACAGATTGGAGGACTCATAACCGCCCATGGCTTTCTGGGACCTATAATTGCCAGAGTTGTGAAGAAGACCGGTGAACAGATGACAGTTGAAATTAATTCTTCTCAGGTCAAAATCGATGGCCAGCTGGTATCATACATTGGAATAATGAGAGACATCACCGACCGGTTAAAACTGGAAAACGAACTCCGTCAGGCTCTGATCGAAAAAGAAATACTCATAAGAGAGGTCCATCACCGGGTCAAGAACAACCTGCAGCTCATTCAGAGCCTGTTGAGGTTACAGGCTCAATACCACACCTCTTCCGAGGTCAGGGCCGCCCTGAAAGACGCTCTGAGCCGCATAAGGTCTATCGCCCTGATATACGAGAACCTGCTCCGGTCCAGCCGGCTCGACAGAATCAATCTTGACCGGTACCTGGAAAAAATCGTCTCCCATGCCGTCTCTCTCTACCGCCAGGAGGGAAGAGACATCAGGGTTCAGATGAACCTGAAGGAGGTTCAGGTCGACCTGGCCAGGGCTCATCCCTGCGGCCTCATAGTTACGGAACTTATCTCCAATTCTCTCAAGCATGCTTTTAACGGACGAAAGCAGGGTACGATCATGGTCAGTCTGGAGAAAACAGATCGCCGGCAGGTTGTTCTGACAGTCAGTGATGACGGACAGGGATTACCCGAAAGTTTCGACCCCGCGGTTTCAACCTCCTTTGGCTGGCAGATTATCCATGACCTGATCAGGCAGCTCAGGGGAACTCTGTCCTGGAAATCTGATCACGGAACCGAGGTCACGGTTACCTTCCCTTTCTGACCTCTGGTTTCCCCGAGGTCAATGACCAGATTCTTCCTGGGGCCAGCCGGAAGGGAAGCAATCCCTTTTATTTCTTTCCAGGCAGCGGTTCCGGGCTCGCCGCAACGAATGGTGTAAATTCCGGACCTGAATACCGGCGGCCGAAATTCAGTTCCCTTAATCCTCAAAGTGTAAACTGTTTCCCCGGACTTTTCGTCAACCACCTGGACAACCGGGTCGGTAATTCCTCTGAACTGCAGAAGCGGCAGATAGGCGACCGGCTTCCGGGAGTCATTCTCCAGCTGGCCGAAGGCCACAGGCCAGCCTGGATAGGATTTATAGTCAGCCGCCGGAGAATTTTCAGGCCTGGCCAGGCAATCCAGCATGACCCGCCTTTCATTCCGGTCGATTATTATCAGACCATAACCGGAAGAGCCGCGCCCCGGCTGGCCCGATTCTCCTGCCCGGGGATTGGTTACGACTCGAAGACTGAACTTATTGCCAAAAGCGTCCTCAAAATTGCCTGTAGCTTCGGGGGCTTTTCTCACCCTGGGTGTGGCCACAGGCGCTGGCGTCCAGCGCCTGGCCTGCCCGGCTACGATCGATGGCCCGACAAAGGCCCAGACCGCATCTCCGGGCCGTTCCAGTCCATATTTTAGAGCCGCCGGAGGGCCGCCGGATCCGGCAAGATGGAAAGCAAACGCCCGCCTGAGTATCTCTATTATTTGATCCCGGGCCGGCTGTGGCCAGCCGCCAGTCATAAAATCAGCCACCGGACGGTCATCGGGCGGATATTCTTCCCGCTGGAGTGTCTGGAGCTGCCAGAGCCCTTCCTCCCCCATTCTTTCTTCCGGAAGCGTCAGCAGCGACACCCAGAGAGACTGGGAAAGAAGTGCTTTCATCCAGACTCCATCCGACCAGTCTTCAGCCCAGTTTTTCAAGAGTTTCAGCTGGGTCTGACCCAGAAGCCGGGCCTGTTTTAACCTGGCCTGTTTTTTCAGGTCAAATCCCTGACTCCAGGCCCAGCCATTTCGAATCTGAGCCCCGGGCAGAAGCGGGGCCGGAGCCGACTTAAAAAACCGGTCGCAAACCGCAGCCAGGCTCAGGCCAGCATACCTTATTTCCCGGAAATGAGGGTCGGTATCTTTTTCAGAAAACGGCTCGCTCCCGGTCTCCGGCAGGTGAGAAATCTGCGTCGCCAGCACCAGGTCGATGAATTCCGGCGGCATCAGGAAGCCCCCGCTGTCCTCAGCCGACACCGGCTCAGGATAATCCTCGGTTTTTACAATCCGGCCATTTTCACCCCATAATTTACTCTGGAAAAAATCCCGGGCGTCGGGCATAAGCACTGACGGGCGGTCTCTCATCAGGTCCGAAAATGCCCAGCCGAAAAGCAGCCACTGGCGGAGATATTCCCGGCGGGCTTCTTCCAGCTGAATTTTTTCTCTCCAGAAAGAGGCCGGGCGGCCGAAAACCTGGTTGCCGGCAAAAAGAAGCAGGTCCGGGTTCTGTTTTTTCAGGGCTGATATCAGGCCGTTATGAGGGTAACCATCCTCCTGATTATTGCTAAGGATGGCCAGCACCAGCCGGTCTTTATCGGTTGGTTCTTTTCTTATTATTCCCATCGGAATATGTGCATTATCCGGTCCGGCTTCAGGGTCTTCCAGCCTGACCCGGAATTCATGGTCGCGGTCAGTATCCCAGCCAGAAACTCGGAACCTGACCAGCCAGGAATTCAGGTCCACCCGGCTTCGGGCCACCTGAACCCAGTTACCGTCCTGACTGATTTCAAGTGCCGCCCCGGTTTCAGAATTCAGGCACCCCGGAATAAGCTGGGCGGTCAGGTTCAGCGTTTTCCGGCTAATCGTATACAGAGTAAAAGCCACCGGGCCCAGAGCCCTTTCCGGATAATTCTGAAGCAGCGAGCCTCTGATGATTAAATCTTTCCAGTAACTGACAGCGGCCCCGGCTCCGGGACGGACTTCCGGCAGGCTGGAGAAAATTGCCAGTCCCCCGGACGTTCGGTCGGCCGGCAGGTGAGTTTCTTCCAGCTCGTCGAGAATCTGGCCGCTTTCAGGTTCTACCACCGCCAGTTTGAGGGACAACCGGTCACCGTCGGTTTCCAGACCGAGCCGCAATTCAACTTCTTTTCTCAGGGCCCTCTTTAAGGCCTCAAGCTTTTCCTCTGAACTCACGCTTTCCAGTTCCCCTATAAACAGAAGGCCGTCAGCAGTCAGCCCGACTTCCAGTCCCTGTCCGCTGACCGCAGCCTGGCGGTAATCTCCGCCCTGACTTTTTATTCCCAGCCTGAACCCCACCGCGTTCCGGGCCCGGACTCTGAGGGGAATTTCCGGGACTGAAACCCTGACTGAGATTGCCATTACCCCGGGGCCGCCGCTCACTTCCCGCGTCAAAAGGTAAAGATACCTGTTGGCCGCAGACCCCAGACATTCAATCACCCCCCGGTTGAGCCTCCAGTCTTCCAGGCGCTGGGCATAGAAATCCGGCCCGGTCCACTGTCGGCTGAGATCTGACCGCCAGTCGGGCCTGAACTGCCCGGCGGCCAGCTGCACAGCAGCCAGAGCAGTGATCAGAGCTACCCATCGGCCCAACCGGACCAGCAGTCTGGAAAAAAACTCAGGCCCGGTTCCATATTTTGGATATTCATTCCCGACCCGGTTATTCAGAATAATCTTTTCCATCGGCATCCATCTTTTTCCTTATCTTCTTAAACTTCCCGGTTTTTGTATTCTGAGCGATGGTCAACCCTTAAATTTTCCCGGCTCTCGCTCGCCCCGGGCCTAACCAGTTTTAGCTGCCGGCGGCAGACCCCGGCTTAACTGACTCCGGCCAGAGCGATCAGGGCCCGCATCAACCTGAAACCTTCCAGGTAATCCTGCGAGCTAAAGGTCAGCGTTCTGGCAGAAGGCCGCCTGACTCCCGGTATCAGGACCCCCAGCTCGGCCTGCTGGCTGTTATGCAGGTTGATCTCAAACTCATAAGGCGGAGGGAGCTTATAAGGCTGGAAATTTTTCAGGGAATTGATGGCCTTTCTGGCTCCGTCCCTCAAATCGGCCAGCACCTTATCCCGGGCAAAATTTCGAGCTGCCAGCCGGTTGACCGCCTCTTTAACCGGAACCACCACCAGCTCCTGACCCAGCAATTCCCGGGCCTGACGGCAGGTTGCAGTGTCGCCGGTCAGCATGACCACCGGAACATTGAAATAGCCGGCTATGGCCGCATTTATCCCCAGCTCGGGCATTTCCTGGCCATTGATTCTGAGGGAATAGATGGCCGCCCCGGATATCGTATGGTCCAGGATGGCCGGCGCCGACCCGGCCCGGGCATGGTACCCGACAAACAGGCAGGCAGAAAAACTCGAATCCAGACCTTCCATCATCGACAACGGCTTGGGCGAACCCGAAATCAACACCGCCCTGGGGTCAAGCTCGCTGGCAATTATGTTGCGCATGCTGCCGTGAGAATCCTTGACCACCACCTCAGTCGCCCCGCCCTCAAACAGTCCCTGGACCACGGCGTTGGTATCCTGCACCATCCACTTTCTGGCCAGCTGGTACTCGGGTGATTCGGCCGAACACTGCTTGCTGTGAACCACTCCCCAGATGCCCTCCATATCCACCGAGATGTAGACTTTCAGGGGCTGGCGGGGAACGGCAACCGTTTTACTCTGCCCTGAAGATTTACCCGCCAGGAAAATAATTAACAGCACGAAACAGGCTATCAGTGAAAACCCGTCTCTTCTTTTTTTCATATTCTCCTCCTCTCTTATTGTCGATTCATGTCTTAAATCTAATTTCCCTTTTCTTCCATCTACTGATTAATTGTGATCCACTTTAATTATTATCCACTATTTCAGGGTCAAATTAAATTAATTGAAGAAAGCCAGCCGCCCTGAATACTTCCGGGGAACAGTCAGTTTTCCCTTAGTCTTAAATTAAAGATGGAGCTTCTGGTGTGATAAAATTTACTGCTGCTTCTGGCTGAATCTGCCTGTCCCGCCCGTCCACAATGACAGGCGGAAACTATCAGTCGGCAGCAGAATTTACCGGCCGGAAATCGCGGACCGGTCATTGCCCGACAGCGG
>CAZDZU010000028.1:5668-6593 GCA_964509995.1 uncultured Eubacteriales bacterium
ATTAAAAAACCTTTCAGAGCCCGGGCGGTATTCTGCTATAATCTCATCGGATAAAAATCAAATAAGGTATCATCAGATGAGCGGACTGGCCATAATCCTGGCTCTCGTTTTTTCCCCCCTGGCCGCCCTGTCTGCTTATCTAATAACTTATGCCGAATACAAAAAACATTTCCCCGACGACCTGAAAAAAGCCAGAAAGCTGTCCCTGAACTTCGCTCTCAGCACCATGTTTTTTTTCATCATCCTGATCATTCTGGCCTTCCTGGTGATCAACAAACTGCTGCCAGAATAAAGATGCCAAACAATATTTACCTAACAGTGGTGGTTCCGGCCTACAACGAAGAAAAGAGAATCGGTTTCAGTCTCTTCCGCATTAAAGAATACCTTCTGAGCAGAAGTTTGAGTGCTGAAATCATCCTGGTGGATGACGGCAGCACCGACCGGACAGCCGGGGTGGCCCTGGAAATCATGGAGGATTACCCCGACTTCAGGGTGATTACTCTTCCTCTTAACCGCGGCAAAGGAGCAGCCGTCCGGGCCGGAGTGCTTCAGGCGAGAGGCGAGCTGGTCCTCTTTACCGACGCCGACCTCTCGACCCCGATCGAAGAGCTCGAAAAATTCCTTCCCCTCATCAGGGAAGGCTATGATGTTATCATTGGCTGCCGGGCGCTGCCGGATTCAATAATCAAAGAAAGGCAGGGCTGGCTGAGGGAGCGCCTGGGAAAGTGTTTTAACCTGCTGGTCCGGTTGCTGGTCCTGAAGGGATTCAGAGATACCCAGTGCGGCTTCAAGCTTTTCCGGAAGAATGCCGCCCGGGAAATCTTTTTCCGGCTGGAGACCGAAGGCTTCGCCTTCGACGTCGAAGTGCTCCTTCTGGCCAGGCACCTCGGCTATCGGATTGCCCAGGTGCCGGTGGTCTGGGTAA
>CAZDZU010000028.1:6603-11828 GCA_964509995.1 uncultured Eubacteriales bacterium
GGGTAAACCACCCCGAATCCCGCCTCCGGCTGGTACGCGGCTCCCTGAGCATGTTGATTGAGTTGATAAAAATCAGGAAAAGAGACCTGAGGAAAGATTGACGGCTTCAGCTATTTTAATTCTTGAATCTTATTCTTAAAATCAATTCCGCCAGCCCCTGTGGAAACAGCCTTAAAATATGAGAGGCGTTCGGATTTTTTGAGGTCAGCTGTACTCTGCACCGGCAGCCGGTGTCACCCTGTGTTAAAAAGAGACATCTGATAAAGCCCTCTTCGCTACTTTCATAAATTCTCTCCATCCTGCTTCCTTATTTTTCAGCCTCTATTTTTCTGCTTTCGCCTTTATCCTTTTTATTCTCTTCTTTTTCCCTTCCTCAATAATCTGCTCCAGCAAGCGGCCGGCGCCTTCAACATAGCCGGTGCAGTACTTGGCGAACAGGTTCTTCTCGCTGGCCAGAGCCAGCCCGCGGGCTGTTTTCAGACTGCAACCAATAAGGTCGGTGCAGTTTATGGACCCGAATTCTTCCTCAAAGCGCCGGCAGAATTTCTGCGCCAGTTCGTAGGTCAGTTCCTTGGCCGCCTTATCCCCGGCTCTGGTGCGGCCGAAATGCAAACTGATTGCCAGCAGGGCACCGGTGACCGCGCCGCAGGTCAATCCCATATGGGATACTCCCCCGCCCAGCACCTGGGAGAGCTTCAGAGCAATCTCTTCGTCCAGGCCGGCCCCGACCGCATAGGGCGTGAAAACCGCCTGGGAACAACTGAACCCAGTCTGAAATAATTTCCTGGCTCTGGCCACTCTGTCTGACATATGATTCCTCCACTTTTTCTGACAGAAAAAGAATTCAAACACCCTGCGACTTCAGGGCGAGGAAATATTATGCCACTCCTGACCCGGCCGTCAAAGGGGTTAGAAAGGCAGCCTTTTTCCCCGCCTGGATTTTTCTGAACCGGACAGCTGTACCCGGCCCCGATCTGAAGCCTCATCCGATTCAGCATAAATGCCGGCTTAAAGAGAGCTTCCGGCCAGAATCTGTCGGCCAACCGGTACCTAAGATGGGGTTTCCAAGGAAGTTAGGTGATTTTGAGATTATCTTAAAAAACAGGAGTGCCGGCGCGATGAGTCAGGATAAAATCGGCAGCCGGAAAAAGGATACCCGGGCTAAAACAGGCAAAAAATACACCGCTTAACCGGGGCCTAAATACGGAGCGTTGATTTCTGACACGAAAGCAATTATCAAGGAGCTCAAGCGAGCATAAATTCGCCCGGCACCCGTTCGACCCGGCGGAACCCCTGCCAGTCCAGACAGAATAATCCGGTTGACAGCCGCCTCCGGGGAGTATATTTTAGAGCCAAAATTAGAACGAGAGATTTTCATGATTAAGATGAATGAGTCGCTGCCTTCCTCCAGAAAAAGGGCAAAAATTACGCTGACTCTGGTTTCTTCGCTGCTGCTTGTTTTTCTGACTATCGGCACCACCGACTGCCAGCAGCAGTTGCCGCGCTCCGAGAACTGGGCCCCGCCAGTCTGGGCGGAGGGGGCTCCCAACCTGCATAAGGTTTCAGACCTGCTCTACCGCTGCGCTCAGCCGACGGCCGCCGGCTTCAAGGAACTGGAAAAAATGGGTATCCGGACCGTGGTCAACCTTCGCAGCGAACACTCGGATGCCGACCTGCTGGCCGGCACCAGCCTGAAGTATTATGAAATCCCCTCCAGAGCGACGCGGGTCAGGGAAGACGACCTGCTGAAATTTTTGAAAATCGTAACCAATCCGGACGAGGGGCCTTACCTTGTTCACTGCCATTACGGGGCCGACCGCACCGGGTTGTTTGTGGCTGTCTATAGAATTGTGGTTCAGGGATGGACAAAAGAAGAAGCCATAAGAGAAATGCAAAAGGGAGGCTTCGGCTTTCACAATACCTATACCAACATCGTCAGGTATCTTCAGACTTTCGACCCGGAAAAATTCCGCCGCGCCCTGAACAGAGAGGAAGACACGCGGGATTTACCGTTCTTTTCAGTATCCCGCTTACCCCGTGCTCTTAAAGCCGAAACCGCAGCCGTTTTTCTATAGATAAGAATCAAGTAATCAACCGACTGTCTTTTCTATCATTGCCTATTTATCGACCCGGAATGTAATTCTGCCGGACATAAGTTTTAAGGCTCTGGGACCATTCTTCTTGATACCATCGACAACCCCTTCTCTGAATGAACAGAATAATGATAAAAACCTGCTCTTCATTCCCAGTCGAGCAGGCGTTTCTGTCCCCGCAGAGCTCTGATGGCTGTAACGTCCTGGCTGACCTCAAGGCAACCGCGATAGCGTCCATCGTCGTCGCGGACCGCAAAATATCTGATGTGAATAAACCGGCCTCCCATCTCGATCCAGAATTCAGCCACGTCTTTTTCGCCCTTCCTGAAAGCCTCCAGGATGCGGTTGACGATATGAACGCTTTTGGGCGGATGGCAGTTCTGGACTTGGCGTCCTATAACCCCGGGACTCCGGGGAAAAATCCGGTCAGCGGTGTCGGAGTAATAAATAACCGTATCGTTCTCATCGACCAGGCTGATGTCAACCGGAAGGTGGGTCAGCATCAGGTCAATCTGCTCGGCGCTCAACCGTCCGGTCCTCAGGTCCAGCAGGGTCTGAACCCGGCGGGGCTGAACAGCCGGGGCTCCGGCCGCAGCGGTGGTTTCACCCGAATCGCCCCCCGCCGCCTGGACCTGCTGTCTGTAGGGTGCATGGCCACCACCGGTGGTAGCCATATCTTCGGAAGGTTCAGCCGCTGGCTTCCAGCCATTCCCGGGCTTTACCCAGGCATAGCCTATTTCTTCTTCGCCCCGTTTGACCCGGGCCCAGTCTTCCTCCGGCAGCACTTCCAGACTCATCGGAAAGAGAATCTTTTCTTCCTTATAAATCATATCCTGGATCATCTGCAGCAGGCGACCCGTGCCGACCGCTATCTGGCTGGCTGCTTCCGGAGCCAGCGTTTTCTGAGCGAGCTGCTGCCTCAACGCTTTAAGTTCTTTTCTGATATCATCGTGGATAGCCCACATCACTTTTGTGGGTCCGGTTACTCCCCGGACTTCGAGCAACGGAAACAGCTGATTTTCCTTTTTTAAGTAATGTTTGTCGATTTCAGACAGGCTGTCCAGAAGTTTTCCCAGCTCTTCCAGATTGCTCTCGATTTCAGCGGCCGCAGTTTCTCCCGGAATCCGTTCCAGCAACAGTCTGATCTCGGCCAGCAGTTTTTCCAGAGCCCGGTTTTCAGCCATCAGGGTATGCACCGGATGTCCTGGCGGCATTTCCGGGGACTTCTGTTCTTCCAGGGCCTCTTCGAAGATTTTTACATGCAGTTCACATAATTTCTTGACCTCTTCCTCCGGGAGCCCCTCGTCGATCACCTGCTGTTCCAGCCGGGCAATCTCTTCCGGTCCGACCTCTCTGATCAGGTCAGCGAATCTTAGTTTGAGGTCTTCGGCCGGCCGGCCGCTGTGGAGTTCCCGGATTATCTGTTTTAAGACTTCGGTCCTGGACCGCTCAAAAGGTTGGCCGGCCGCTGCAGTATCGACTTCAGCTTTAGCCTGGCCTGTTTTCTCCTCTATTTCCTGTTCTATTTTTGATATCAGCTCAGCCAGGGGAATTTTCCCCTCTTCGGATACCTGTTTCAGAGTGGCCAGGCGAGCCACAGTCTTCCGCAGAACCGGGTTCTTCAGCTTGCCCAGCGCCGGCGATAGCCTGGCCAGAAAATCAACCAGAAAGGGATATTTTTTTAGAAGAGAATAAAGGCTGGTCTTTTCGTTAAGTTCCATGGTCTGTCGCTCCTTCCCCGGCCCCCGGCCGCCAACTCCCCGGGTCCGGGAAATTATTTAAATCCTACTAATTTAGTAGTATTTATGATAGCCCAAATAAGGCAACCCCGTCCACAGATAATTATTTCGGCCGGGCTTTTTTCTTTCTGTCCCGGTCATCCTGCTCCGGGACTGCTTCGTTCTCCTCTTAGCTCATCTTTAAGGTTATCTTCTCGGCTACCCGTTCCGGGACTCTCCCCCATTAAGATTATATCAACCCGGCCGGCTCCAGGCCAGATTTAATTCCGGAAGCCGAACCAATTACTCTCCTGGTGCCCGCGTCAGCCATCAATAAAAAATTGTTATTCCACCGGAATCGGCAGTCGGAATTTCCATTGGTTTCATACAAAAAGACTGGAGATTGCTTCCCTCACGGGCCGGTTGACTTTGAGCCCGGATTTTAAGTAAAGATAAGACAGGTCAAGAAAGGAGTTAGCGATGAAATCATCCCGTCTGATTGTTATACTGATTCTGCTTGTGGCCGGCCTGGTTCTGCTTTCGGCCGGCTGGTTGAAATCAACGATCAAAAATCTTGAAGTTTCCGGACAGCAGAGGGCACAGGTAGAATACCTGACCTCGCCGGAGAGGAGCAACGCTCCGTTTTCCGAAGCGGTCAGGGTAGGCAACCTGCTGTTTCTTTCCGGACAGCTGGGCAGAGACCCGCAAACCGGCCGGCTGGCCGAAGGAGGGATCGAAGCTGAAACCAGGCAGTGCCTGGAAAACATCAAGAGAACGCTGGAAAAATATGGCTCTTCGCTGGACAGGGTGGTTAAAGCCACGGTCATGCTGGCCGACATTGGCGAATGGGCTAAGATGAACTCGGTCTACACCACCTATTTCAGCAAAAACAAACCGGCCCGCAGCGCCTTCGGGACAAGCGGCCTGGCCGGCGGAGCCAGAGTTGAGATTGAGGTGGTGGCTGTGGTTGACTGAACTCCAGCCTGCACGCTGCTCATAAGCAGACAGTCATCATCATTTCCGTCAATTCAGATTATTTTAAGAGCCGGACTCAGCGCGAAGCCGCCAGCCGCCAGACCGTCGCCTGACGTGTACTTCAAACCAGGCCGGAGAGAATAAGTCTATAACCCCGGGCAATAGAGCCCATTACCGGTGTGAGCAGAGACCGGGTGAAAAAGACCTGCCAGGGAGGAGCCAGATCAACCCGCCAGGATGAGCCGGACCAGAATTGGGGAAAGCTGACCAGTATTGGCCACGACCGGGTCAGGCAACCAGGCCAGACCTTTTAGAAGCGACATGGAGACATAGAAAAAATAAAAAAGCCAGGCAGCTTGCCATTACGGCACCGGGTGTCTGGCACCCGGGTCCGGCTTTTAGCTCGCTGCCTGGCTTCTGGTTACGCTAAGCTACTAAC
>CAZDZU010000029.1:0-3915 GCA_964509995.1 uncultured Eubacteriales bacterium
CTCCTTCCCGGATCATTATAATACATCCATTCTGACGCCCGGCCCGGGAATTTTCTTCCTTGAAAAAACGCCAAGCATTCGGAACTAGGAACTCCGGTCGGGGGTGAGAAGCTGAATACCATAAACGCAGGCTCAATTCCAGAAGCAACATTTAACGTAGAATAAGAATCTCTGCCCCCGTCAGGCCAGTGAGCGAGTCAGCGGCACTCGCTGACCGCAGATCTTTCTTCTGCCACGATGGCTGGCCTCCCCGGTCTTTCATATCGCAGACGAAGTCGGTCTCCCGGCCGCCTTAATTTCGTCAGAAACAGTCTCCCGATGATCCTGATAATAAAATTATGGTCAGACTTTTGCCGACGCCTCCCCTAATAAAGTATAATCAGGATGAACGCGGTCTGAAAGAGAGGAAAAATGTCAAAATATCTTATTGCCTACGCCTCCAGGTATGGAACCGTCGAGAGGGCCATGGCCATCATCAGAGATAGCCTGGGTGAAGCCACTACCTGCAACCTAAAAAAGCAAAGCTGCCCGGACCTGAATAATTTTGACTGGATAATAATCGGTGGTTCCATCTACGCCGGCCGAATTCAGAAGGAAGTCAAAAAATTCTGTCAGAAAAACTTAAGCCTGCTGCGGCAAAAAAAATCGGTCTTTTTATCTGCTGCCTTTATGAGGGGCAGAAAGCCGAAGAGCAATTCCGGGAAGCCTTTCCGGAAGAACTGCGGAAAGCAGCCCGGGCCGGGGCTATTTTCAGCGGTGAACTGTCATTCGAAAAAATTAATTTTCTGGAGAAATTCGTAATCAAGAAATTCATCGGAGTTAAAGAATCCATCTCCCGCTTCAGGCCGGAACAAATGGTCGAGTTCTCAGGGAAGCTGCGGGACTGAAAAAATCGGCGGGCCGTTATAATGAGAGGTCCGGCCACAAAGTCAAGGCTTTGGGCTCCGGTCAGGGTCAAAAAAATTCAGGCTCGACCGGAAATAAACTTGGAGTTATTTTAAAATCCAACACTCGCTGGAAGGATAAACAGTCAGATGGCTGACCGGGTCCGGAACAGGAACCTTCATCGCCGAATAAATCATTAATAAAAGGATGGCCAGTTAAAATGAATAGATCACGGACAATGACCACAGGCTGCAGCCAACATAGGCAAAATGGCTCGCAATCCGGGAACCCTTCCCCGGCTGGTAAGAAATATTTTTCTCTTATCCTCTGCTTCTTTCTGACTGCCGTCCACATCCTGGCCCTTAGAGCTTACCCGACGCCTGAAGATGCGGTCAGGCTGCTGGGCGGGGTCCCGTACCGGACGGCTTCCTGGGACCCGGACTCGGGAGCGGGCAATCACCGGGCAGTGGTCAGGGTTCGGCAGCGGGCGGATGCGGTTTATGTCCGCCTGTCCTGGCGCCGGCCGGACCCGGAGCCGGAGAAGAAGAGAATCCTGGTGTTTATGGCACCCGGGGGTCAAGAAATCAAAAATGTTTTCCCGGTGACGGTCAATAATGAATACGGAGATTTCATTTTTCAGGCGCCTGAAGCCCCGGCTGATTATTATTTTTATTACATGCCTTACAAAATCGAGGGGCGGAATTATCCCAGGGTTACCTACCTGCCGGCCAGCTATGAAGCCGATACCGGCTGGCTGCTGCGAAATGGCTTGAGACAGGATCTTCTGTCCGGATTCAAACCGGAAGACTTTCCCCGGGCTGAAGTGCTGGCTTTTGAATGCGTGGATGAGTTCAGCAGTTTCTATCCGATGGAAATCATCGCCACCGACAACGAGGTGAAGAAACTGCTTGAAAAATACGGAGACCGGCCATTTCTTGTTTTCCCGGAAGACCGCCGCTTTCCGGTCCGGATGAGGGATTACCTGCCGGCCCGCTGGGCTGAAACCGGCCCGCTGAATTCTTTCGAGGGCCAGGCCGACAGGGGCGAATACTTTGTCTTCCAGCTGGGAGTCTTTGCACACCGGCAGAAGCTGGAGAAAATCGGGCTGAAATTCTCTGAACTCAAGAATGCTGAGTCCGGAACCATCATCCCGCCGTCCGGAGCCACCTGCTTTAACACCGGCGGCATCGGGTGGGATGGCCGGGAATTTCAGAAGGAATTAAACCTGGAAAAAGGCAAGGTTCAGCCCCTGTGGTGCGGCTGGCAGATCCCTGAGCAGCTTCCAGCCGGGGAGTACACCGGGCGGGTTGAAATCCAGACCGCCAATCTGCCGCCGCAGACGATAAATCTAAAGATAAGGATTTCTGACCGGGTTCTGCCAGAAGCCGGAGATTCAGAACTCTGGCGCCTTTCACGCCTCCGCTGGTTAAATTCTCTGCTGGCTGTCGACGAGGAGACAGTTCCGCCTTTCACTGCGCTGGAAGTAAAGGGCCGAACCATAAGCTGTCTCGGCCGGAAAATAAAACTCTCAAAATACGGGTTACCCGAAGAACTGCAGAGTTTCTTCAACCCCGAAGTAACGGCCGTTGGCCCCGGTTCCTTCAGCCTGCTGGAGGCGCCGTTCGAGTTCACGGTTCGCAATTACGCCGGTCTTGACCAGGAAATAAAAAACCGGTCGTTTGCCTTTACAAAAATCACTCCGGGCACCGTCTGCTGGCGGGCTGAGAACGAAATCCCTTCGCTCCGGCTTTCGATGGAGGTCAGCGGGCGGATGGAATTCGACGGCTTCGTTGAATTCAAGGTCAAGATGAGCCCGGGAGAAGAAGTGGAGGTGGATGACATAAGGCTGACTTTCGCCCTCAGGGAGGAAGCCGCCAGGTACATGATGGGCCTCGGGTTCAAAGGAGGGCGCAGGCCGAATACTTTTTCCTGGAGCTGGGACCGGGAGAAAAATCAGGATGCTCTGTGGCTGGGCACGGTCCGGGCCGGGCTCCAGCTCCAGCTCCGGGCCGAAAATTACTCAAGACCTCTCAACACTAACTTTTACACTCTGAAACCGCTAAATCTGCCTCCCTCCTGGTGGAACGAAGGCCGGGGCTGGGTTTCGGTCAAAGAAGAACTTAAGAAGAACAGGAAACAGAAGCGGGTGGTTATGACCGCGGCCAGCGGGCCCAGAAAAATCCGCCCTGGTCAGGAATTACATTTTGACTTCAACCTGCTCCTCACTCCATTCAAGACGATTAACCCGGGTAAACATTTCGCGGAAAGGTATTACCATGCCTTCCGGCCGGTTGAGGAAATCGCGGCCGCCGGAGCCAGTGTGGTCAACGTCCACCACGCCAATGAAATCAATCCCTACATCAACTATCCTTTTTTAAGACCCGAAAAAATGCAAGCTTACATTGAAGAAGCCCACGCCCGCGGGCTGAAGGTCAAGATTTATTACACCATACGGGAACTGAGCAACCGGGCAGCCGAACTGTTCGTGCTGAAAAGCCTGGGCGGCGAAATCTTTACCGACGGGCCCGGGGGTGGCTACTCCTGGCTGCAGGAACATCTGCGTTCCGGCTATATCGCCGGCTGGTTTGTGCCCGATCTCAAGGATGCAGCCGTCATCAATAGCGGAATGTCGCGCTGGCACAACTACTACCTGGAAGGACTGGCCTGGCTCTGCCGGCGGGTGGGAATAGATGGCCTTTATATCGACGATGTGGCTTTTGACCGGGTAACCATGAAAAGAGCCAGGAAGATTCTCGAGAGGTACCGTCCCGGTTCGCTCATCGACCTGCATTCAGCCAATCAATACAACCCGCGTGACGGCTTCGCTTCCAGCGCCAACCTGTATCTGGAGCATTTCCCTTATATTGACCGGCTGTGGTTCGGAGAATATTTCGATTACAATAGCCGGCCCGATTACTGGCTGGTGGAAATTTCCGGAATACCATTCGGGTTGATGGGCGAAATGCTGGAAAAGGGCGGCAACCCCTGGCGGGGAATGATTTACGGGATGACCGCCAGGCTACCCTGGGC
>CAZDZU010000029.1:3925-11635 GCA_964509995.1 uncultured Eubacteriales bacterium
GTCTGGGATGAATTTGGCATCGATGACTCGCAAATGCTCGGCTACTGGTCTCCCTCCTGCCCGGTCACGACCGGCCGGGAAGATATTCTGGCCACCGTTTACCGTAAGAAGGATAAAGCTCTGATCGCTCTGGCCAGCTGGGCGGAAAAAGTCGAAAGCTGCCGGTTAAACATTGACTGGAAAAAACTGGGACTCGACCAGAAAAAAGCAGTGATCGAAGCTCCGGCCATCGAAAATTTCCAGCCGGCCAGGCGCTTCCAGCCTTCAGAACCCATTCCAGTTGAACCGGGAAAAGGCTGGCTGCTTCTGATCAAAAGTGAACAAAATTAAGAAATTGGCGGTCAGTAAACCTTGCCCCTGACAGCCTGCGGGGTGAAAATAGCTGCGCTTTGCGTATGAATTAATTCTTCCAGCCAGTCAATATATCCGGTTCAAATGCCTGTCTGCGTTGCGCAAAACCGTGGGTGCATATTGAACCCTCTGAATTTTATCATATCGATTTCACCTCCTTCTCTAGCTGTCCGGACGAACTTCAATCAGAAAAACAAAAAAATTTAAAATTTCTTGACAAAAAGCGCTAAAAAAATTTAGCCTATTCAAGCTGTGTGAAATATTAAATATCAGGAGGGACTCTTGAGCAAAAAAAATCTAAAGTATCTGGCATTTCTGATCCTGACCATCTGTCTGGTTACCTTTCTGGGAGCTCAGAAAACGGCTACCCAGGCCAAGGTCCAGAAGAAGGTGGAAAACACCGACCCGGCCCTGAGGCTTAAGTGGCATGAACAGCATATGGCCATGAAAGCTTCTACCCCCTACAAGAATATGCAATGGCGTCATATCGGGGGTGGAATTGAAAGCCAGGGCGGAAGATGCACCGATGTCGACGTTCCGGTAAACAACAAGAAGGTCATCTATGTGGCCACAGCCACAGGAGGTCTGTGGAAAACAAACAACGCCGGTGTTAGCTGGGAACCCATTACTGACAACTTCCCGACGCTCTCCATCGGCGACATTGCCATTTCCCGCTCTAACCCCGATATCATCTACGTTGGAACGGGCGAGGCCAATATTTTCAGAGCCTCGATCGCCGGCACCGGAGTTTACAAATCAATCGACGGCGGAAAAACCTGGCAGCACTGCGGTCTCACTGACACCAACACCATCGCCAGGATCAGGATTCATCCGAGCAATCCGGATATAGTCTATGTGGCTGCCTCCGGCCATGAGTGGACTTACAACCCCGAACGAGGGGTCTTCAAGACCACCGACGGCGGGAAAACCTGGCAGAAAGTTCTTTATGTAAACGAGAAGACCGGCTGCATAGACCTGGTGATGGACCCCAAAAATCCGGAAGTCCTGATCGCTTCAATGTGGAACCGGGTCAGGCAGCGCTGGAGCGACCCGGTACCCGAGGATGGTGATCATCTTTACAAAACCACAGACGGCGGGAAAACCTGGAAGCCCCTGACTACCGGACTGCCAGACACCAGATACACCGGCCGCATCGGCCTGGACCTCTGCGCCAGCAAGCCCAGTGTGGTTTACGCCTATGTTGATAACCACACCCCGACCCGCCAACCCTCGCCGGGCGAGAGGGATTCCTACGGCCGGCAGCGCACCTACCCGGACATAGTTGGAGCCGAGGTTTACCGGTCTGACGATCAGGGTGAAACCTGGGTTAAAGTCAATCCTTCCGACAGAATGTTCGAACGTTTTGGCGGCACCTACGGCTGGGTTTTCGGGCAGATCCGGGTCGACCCCAGGGATGAAAATACGGTCTACCTGATGGGTCTCGGGCTTTTCAAGTCAACCGACGGTGGCAAGACCTGGAAACAGCTCTACTGGGAAAATCTGCACGGCGACCACCACGGTCTGTGGATAGACCCCGACGATACCGACCATCTGCTTAATGTTAATGACGGTGGCTGCAATGAATCATTTGACGGCGGGAAAACCTGGCGCGACTTCTATCGCGGCATCCAGGCCATCCAGTTCTACAACGTCGAATTTGATATGAACAAGCCATTTACGGTTTACGGGTCTGTCCAGGATTCAGGCACTCACCGGGGGCTGGGTGTCGCTCCGTTGAGCGCTCCGCCGGCCGGGCAGAGACGTTTCCGCCAGGCCCGCGTCCGCTGGGAACCGGCTCCAGGTGGTGAAGGCACCATCATCGCTGTCGACCCGACCGACCCCAATATCGTCTATTCCTCTTCATTTTACGGACGGCTGATGCGTTCGGAATATAAAAACGGAACCTGGAACAGTAAAGAGATCTACCCGAAACCGGCCGAGGGCGAACCGGAACACCGGGGACAATGGCTGGCTCCGACCGTGCTCTCCCCGCACAACCCGCACATTGTTTACCACGGCTTCCAGTATGTATTTCGCTCTCTTAACCGCGGCGAAACCTGGGAAAAAATCAGCCCCGACCTGACCGCCTTCGACCCCAAAAAGCAGGGCCGGCTTCCCTATGCCATTCCTTTTGCCACGCTGACGGCCATCTCGGAATCTCCGCTGAAGTTCGGCCTGATTTACGCCGGAACTGACGACGGCCGTGTCCATGTTACCCGGGACGGAGGCGCCAACTGGACCGAGATCACTGCCGGGCTTCCTTACAACAAGCATGTCTGGTGCCTTGAACCTTCAAAATTCGACCAGGGCACAGTCTACATTGCTCTCATCGGCCGGCATGATGACGACTTCGCTCCTTACATCTATAAGTCAACCGATTTTGGAAAAACCTGGGTCAACATCAGCGCCAACCTGCCCGGCGGCCCGACCAACGTCATCCGCGAAGACCCGAAGAAAAAGGGGGTTCTGTTCGTGGGCACCGATTACGGGGTTTATGTAAGCACTGACGACGGCCAGAGCTGGAACTGCCTGGGTAGCGGTCTGCCCAACGCCCCGGTCTGGGACCTCAAGATTCACCCCCGCGATAACATGCTGGTCATCGCCACCAACGGCCGTGGTATGTGGGTAATAGACGACATTTCTCCGCTCCAGAAGTAAATAGCGGGTCAATATTTGCACCAGGAAGGCTGCCCTTCCCTTGCCGGGAAGGGCAGTTTTTTCTGGCTGTTTGTTTTCTTTTCAGGCCCAAAAAAAAGCGGGTTTCAACGATCGGGATAAATCACTTGGCTTTACAGTCCGGCCGGATTATCATCATAAGAAACCCGATTGAATTCTGACGGAGGTGGAAAGTGATTAGAAGCGGAAAGAAGCCTTTCTCGTTTTTTTTAACTCTGGCTCTGGTCCTCTGTTTGACGCTACTCCCGCCCAACGCTAATTCCCAGGAGCAAGTCCGTTTCGAAGATCACTTTCTTGACAGAGCCATGCGGATTAATCTCTACCTGGTTGGCGATGCCAGGGAAGAAAACGTTCTAATCCACAGCATTTATCAGGAAGAGTTCTGGCCTGAAAGTAAAACCGGCCTGACCGATCCTTTTAATTATGGCCATTATTTTCTTAAAGTCTATGAAGTGGCCAGCAATAAACTGATTTATTCCAGAGGATTTGACTGCCAGTTCGGTGAATACAAGACCACGACCCCGGCTCTCAACGGGGTTAAAAAAGTCTTCCAGCGGTCGGTGCGGATACCCTGGCCGAAACATAAAGTAAATCTGGTGATTGAGGTCCGGGATCGGAAAAACCTGCTGCGTCCGCTGACCGTAGAAACGATAGACCCGGAAGATTATCATCATCTCCGGGAAAGCGCTGCTGGCAGCGATTATGTCCTTGAGGTTAAGAAGACCGGGCAGCCGGCCGAAAGGGTGGACCTGGTTTTCCTGGCCGAAGGCTACAGAGCCGAAGAAAGGGAAAAATTTGAAAACGACGTCAGAAAGTTTTCCGGATATTTATTTGAAATAGAACCCTATAAGAGCAATCAGGATAAATTCAACATCTACGGGGTCTTCCGGCCCTCAGCCGAAAGCGGCATGGACGAACCAAGGCAAAAAGCTTATAAGAACACTGTTCTCAAGGCTTCTTTTAACGCCTTTGACCTTGACCGTTATATGCTTACCGAAGAGGGCTTTTTAATAAGAGAAATGGCCGCCCGGGTGCCTTATGACGCTATCGTCATCCTGGTCAACAGCAAAAGATACGGCGGTGGGGGAATTTACAACGACTACTGCATCACCACCGTCGACCATCAGGCCAGCAGGGGTGTCTTCCTGCACGAGTTCGGTCATTCCTTCGCCGGACTGGCTGACGAATATTACACTTCCGATGTGGCCTATAATGAGTTCTATCCAGCCGGAGTGGAACCGCTGGAGCCCAACATCACCGCCCTGCTCGACCCGGAAAACCTCAAGTGGAAAGATCTGCTTTCCCCGGGAATAAGCATCCCGACCGAATATGGCAAGGAAGAAATCGAAAAACTTCAGGCTGAAAGACGGGCCAGTTTTCAGGAAATGAATAAGGCTCTGGAAGAAGCCAAAAAGAAAAATCTCAAAGAAACTGAACTCAAAAAAATCCAGGCCAGATTTCAGGAGAGAGACAGAGCCATCCAGACCAGAATCAGGACGGTTAGAGAAAAATACCGTGACCTGGAGGACAGGGTCGGAGCCTTTGAGGGAGCAGGCTATTCGTCAAAGGGACTTTACCGTCCTATGATGTACTGCCTGATGATTTCCAGCCCGAAGATGGAATTCTGCCGGGTCTGCCAGAGGGCTATCCTGCAGATGATTGATTATTACAGCCGGTAAGTGAACAGGCCGAAGAAAAGCCGCTTCGGGCGCAATTGAACAATATTGAGCGCTATCGGTTGAGGGGCATTGAAAGTTCTCACTCTGACCCCATTCCGCGCGCCCCGGATGAAGGTCTGAGGCCTGAAAGACAAAAATCGCCCGGGACCTGATTTTCAGACCCGACTCCGGCCGCTGGGCATTGACAAGCCCAGGCCGGGCGGAGGCCCGGGGATTTTCGCTGCCGGCAGAAATCCCCGGTCATTAAGCCTCCGGTCTAGCCCTGAGGCCGGCCCGGATCCCGCAGGGCTTCGACCCGCAAAGGCCAGGCTTCTTTCCTGTTTACTTCCTGTAAACCGAGAATTCCCAAGGACTTAGCAGGGCGTTCTGCCGGGAGAGGGCAGCCTGCAAAAAAATATTAAACTACTATTGACAATAATTAAAATTAGTATTAAATTAGAATTGTTCTAATATTGTAATGATTTTAATACAGGGCGCTAACTACATGGATAAGCTGGAAAAGAGACCAAAACGCTGGAGCCTGGAGGAGGTACGCGAGTATCTTGCCCAGCATGACATCAGGATGTCTTTCTACCGTCTGACGATATTCGAATATCTGATTAACGAACGCACCCACCCGACTGCCGACGAGATTTATGAAGTCATCAAAAAAGAAATTCCGGCGGTTTCTCAGGCCACTGTCTATAACACCCTGAAACTTTTCCTGGAGAAAAAAATCGTCCAGCTGGTTAACGTTGAAAAGAACGAAGCCCGTTACGACGCCACCCTGTCCTGGCACGGTCACCTGAAATGCCTGGCCTGCGGCCGGGTGTTTGATATCCACATTGAATCTCTAAAGCTGGGCAGCCTCGAAGGGTTCGAGATTTACGAAAAGCATCTGAATCTCAGGGGCCTTTGCCCTGAATGCCTTAAAATCAAGAGATCCAGAAAGGAGGGAAAGAATGGCTAAGAAATACGGCGTCTACAAATGTCTGAAATGCGGCAACATCGTGGAGGTTCTCCATGAAGGTCCTGGCAACCTGGTCTGCTGCGGCCAGGATATGGTCTTAATGGAAGCCCGAACCGCTGATACCAGCCAGGAAAAGCATGTCCCCTACATCGAAAAAGTAGAGGCTGGATACCTGGTAAAAGTCGGGCAAACCGTGGCTCACCCGATGGATGATAAGCATTACATAGAATGGATTGAACTCATTGTCGACGGGAAAGTTTATCGTCAGGAATTAAAACCGGGCGATAAGCCGGAAGCCTTTTTCCGGGTGAAAGGGGCAAAGGTCTGGACCCGGGAGTACTGCAACATTCACGGACTCTGGGAAAACAGGAATTAAGTTTACTAAATAAAAAATTTTCAGGAGGAAAAAATGGAACACAACGAAACAAAAGGTATGCTTTTAATCGGAGAAAAACTTCCGGAAATGGTTGTTCAGACGACCCATGGCAAGAAGATTCTGCCAAAAGATTATGCTGGCAAATGGCTGGTTCTCTTCAGCCATCCGGCTGATTTCACCCCGGTCTGCACCACAGAATTCGTGTCCTTTGCCAAGAATTACGAGAAATTTCAGAACCTCAACGCTGAACTGCTCGGCCTGTCGGTGGACCAGATATTCAGCCACATCAAGTGGGTGGAGTGGATTGAAAATGAGCTCAAAGTACAGGTCCCCTTCCCTGTCATTGCTGATGACATGGGTAAAGTTGCCCTGAAGATGGGTATGCTCCATCCAGGAGGCGGAGCCAAGACCGTCCGGGCTGTCTTTATCATTGACCCCGAAGGCACAATCCGCCTGATTCTTTACTATCCAGCTGAGGTTGGACGCAACGTCTCAGAAATCCTCCGGGTGCTGGAAGCCTTCCAGATATCCGACAAATACGATGTGGCCATGCCCGCCAACTGGCCTAACAACGAATTGATCAAGGACCGGGTGATCGTTCCCCCTCCCTCAGACATCAAGTCGGCCAGGGAGCGCAAGAAACAGTATGAATGCTTTGACTGGTGGTTCTGCCATAAAAAGGTGTGATTAAGGGCAAAAGCCTGAGAAAGCCGGGGGCTGGCTTATGTCAGCCCCCTTTTTTTCTATGTGTTGCCCGGCTGCGGCCATGCCCCGGCGAGCCAGCCTCCAGTCCAGAAATACGTAAAAAGCAGAAAGAATAACCCCGACCAGAAATAAAAATAAAGTTTCAAACATAAAAAGCTCCCCTTCCTCTTTCGGGGTTAGCAGAAAAGCAACCGGCACTCCGGCGGCATGAATTCCGAAGGTAATTAACGGATACCTGTGCCTTCTTCTCCGCACCACCCGGGTATTAAGGCTCTGAATAAAACTCAGATAAAGAACAGAGACTGCCAGCACTAAAATAATACCCGTTAAGAGCGAAATATTCTGTCCGGTCGGCCCGGGCAGGCTTATCATTACAAACCTGACGAGTTTCCTGATACCCGCCAGAGCACAGGCTCCCCACGAAAAAAGCGTATTTAACATAACAGGAAATAAATTACCTAATATAAAGTTAAATGAAATTATCGTCAGGTAGCCAATCATGAGAAAAAATCTCTTCAGTTTCATCAGTTTCAGTCCCATATTTCAAAACCTGTCGAAATATGACGGACCTTTTTCTCCCGGCTGTCGAGATATACTCTCACATGGGTACCTGCTATGTACCAGCGAAATCGAGCCGGCCTGAAGGCAATTAGAAAATACCCGAGACAGATGTATTTCTCTCCCCCCTGAATTTTATGGGACGGCAGATTTTCGATGGCCAGGGTTGTAAGAAAATCATATTTTTCAGTATCTTCCGGATCAATCTCAATCCGGTAACGCCAAGGTCCCATAATTTTTACCACTTCATCCAGCGCCATCCCCTCTTTTACTTTCTCAGCCATTTCATTTAAGACATCATCCTGCCATAATTTTACCGCCACATAAGTGGAAAAAAATATGGCCATAAACAGCAGAAAAAGAAAAACGCTGAGGATGATTTTTTTAAGTATTTTCATAACTTCTCGTTATTGATT
>CAZDZU010000030.1:0-11380 GCA_964509995.1 uncultured Eubacteriales bacterium
TCGTCTATCTCCAAAGATGCCGAAGCTCCAATTGAACTGAAAGCCCCTTCCTCCGGAACTTTTTCTCCCCCAATAATCAGCTCCTTCTCCAGCCTCAGGACTTTTCCCTGATACATTGGCTTTTTGGGATTCTTAATGATAACAACTTCCCCTTCCTTTTGAATTGTGCCCATCCACCTGGCCTTTTTTTGCCCGCAGCCCAATATAATTATGGAGGCTGCAATTAATAAAACAGCTTGATAATTTCTTAACTTCATTTTGCCTCCCTCCAGAAAAATCCTGGCTGGACTTCAGTAATTAATTTATAAAAAAGAAGTTGCCGAAGCCCGTACTCATTAACAGACTCCATCAGTAACCGTATAAATACATTATCTTTTTTCGATCATTATTGAATTCAACCCGGTTTTTTCATAATTGGATTTCCATTTTTATTCGAATTCTAAACCTTCTTTTCTGTTGGCTTCAAGCTATTAGCTTATCCCTTTTTTGGCCGGCTCAACTGCCGTAAATTCTGCAGATAATTGACTTGAAGGCGGGATTCTGTTAAAAATTAGTAAATGTGGAAATGGCTCTTAACTAAAATTTTCGGGACCAAGAACGAAAGGGACCTGAAAAAGCTCCAGCCTTATGTTGCGGCCATAAATGCCCTTGAGCCGCAGATCAGCGCCCTGACCGATGCCCGGCTTCAGGCTAAAACGGCAGAATTCAGAGAAAAACTGCGCCAGGGGGCCACTCTGGACGATATCCTGGTAGAAGCCTTTGCTGTTGTCCGCGAAGTCGCCCGGCGCACGGTCCGCATGCGACATTTCGATGTCCAGCTCATGGGCGGAATCGTCCTCCACCAGGGCAAGATAGCCGAAATGAAGACCGGTGAGGGTAAAACCCTGGTGGCCACCCTCCCCGCCTATCTCAATGCCCTGGAAGGAAAGGGCGTCCATATTGTCACCGTCAATGATTATCTGGCCCGGCGGGACGCCGAATGGATGGGCCCGATCTATAAATTCCTCGGGCTCAGCGTCGGCGTAATCCAGCACGAGCTGGCCGACGCCGACCGCCAGAAAGCCTATCGCTCCGACATCACCTACGGCACCAACAACGAATTCGGGTTTGATTATCTCCGAGATAATATGAAATTCCGGCTGGAAGACCTGGTCCAGCGCGAATTCAACTTTGCCATCGTGGACGAGGTGGACAGCATCCTGATTGACGAAGCCCGCACTCCCCTCATCATTTCCGGTCCAACGCAGGAGTCAACCCAGCTTTATTATAAAGTCGATAGCTTCGTCCGCCGCCTGCAGAAAGACAAACACTTTATTCTGGACGAAAAGACCAGGACCATCGCCCTCAATGAAAATGGCGTGGCCGAAGCAGAAAAATACTTCAACGTCCCCAACCTCTACGACCTTAACTACATGGACCTGGTCCACGCCATAAACCAGTCTCTCAAGGCGCACTTCCTTTTCAAACGCGACGTTGATTACATGGTCAAGGACGGCCAGGTCATCATCGTCGACGAATTTACGGGCCGTCTGATGCCCGGACGCCGTTACAGCGACGGCCTGCATCAGGCGCTGGAAGCCAAGGAAAGGGTCAAGGTTGAGGAAGAATACCAGACCCTGGCCTCGATCACCTTCCAGAACTATTTCCGCATGTACAGGAAGCTGGCCGGCATGACCGGAACCGCTGCCACCGAGGCGGCCGAGTTCATGCACATCTACAAACTGGATGTGGTTGAGATTCCCACCAACAAGCCGCTCATCCGCACCGAATACCCGGACGTCATCTACCGGACCGCCCGGGAAAAATGGAACGCGGTGGTGGAAGAAATCATAGAACTGAACAAAATCGGCCGGCCGGTTCTGGTCGGCACCATTTCCATAGAAAAATCGGAAAAGCTCTCCGACCTGCTTCGCAAAAAGAATATCAAACACGTGGTGCTCAATGCCAAATACCACGAGCTGGAAGCCCAGATCATAGCCCAGGCCGGACGAATCGGCGCGGTAACCATTGCCACCAATATGGCCGGCCGCGGTGTGGACATTCTGCTGGGCGGGAATCCCGATTTTCTCGCCAGAGAAGCCCTGAAGAAGTCAGGCCTGGACCCGCTCAAAGCCACGCCGGAGCAATACCAGAAAGCCTATGAGGAATCGCTGAAAATCACCGCCGAAGAGCATGAAAAGGTGGTAGCTCTGGGCGGGCTGCATATTATCGGCACCGAGCGCCATGAATCGCGTCGCATAGATAATCAGCTGCGCGGACGAGCCGGTCGTCAGGGCGACCCGGGCTCTTCCCGTTTTTACCTCTCCCTTGAAGACGACCTGATGCGAATCTTCGGCTCCGACCGGCTGTCGGGCCTGATGGCCAGAATCGGTATGTCGGAAGGTGTGCCCATCCAGCACTCGATGGTCACCCGGGCCATAGAGCGAGCCCAGAAACAGGTTGAAGCCCAGAACTTCTCTATCAGAAAACACCTGCTGGAATACGACGACGTCATGAACAAGCAGCGGGAGACCATTTACCGTCAGCGCCGGGAAATTCTGGAGGGCAAGGCTCAACGGGACTACTACCTCAACCTGATTGACAGTCTGGTCGAATGGTACCTCGACCAGCACGCCAGCCGGGACAAACACCCTGAAGAATGGGACAGGGAGGCCCTGCACCAGGCGATTTTCTCTCAGTTTGGCTATGACCTCAACCAGCTAAACCTGAACTGGGAAGAGATTACCTATGAAGAGCTCCTGGAAAAGCTGACTGCTGCCCTGAGGGAAGCTTACGAGCAGAAAGAAAAACAGCTCGGTCCCGAAAACATGCGTCAGTTCGAACGTTTGATCCTGCTCCAGGTCATTGACTCCCGCTGGAAAGACCATCTTCTGGAAATGGATTACCTCAAGGAAGGCATCGGGCTGCGCGGATACGGCCAGCGCGACCCGCTCATCGAATACAAAAAAGAAAGCTATGAAATGTTTCAGCAGATGCTGGACCGGATCGAAGAAGATGCTGTTCGCTATCTCTTCCTGATCCAGCCGGTGGTCGAGGGAACCGGAGCTGCCGAGCGAGAGCGTCGACCGCAGCCGATGTATTATCAGCGTCCGCAGCAGGCAGCCGCCGGGGGAATGCGGGCCAAACAGGCCCGGCCGCTCATCCCGGGCAAGAAACGACGCTGAACAAACCCTCAGGAGGGTCTTAAATGTTAGATGAAAAACTGAAAGAAGGTTTAACCTTTGACGATGTGTTGATAATGCCGGCCAGGTCTGAAGTTCTGCCGACCGAGGCTGATGTCTCCACCTGGCTGACGAAAAAAATTCCGCTTCAGATTCCCATCCTGAGCTCGGCCATGGACACCGTTACCACCTCCCGCCTGGCCATAGCCCTGGCCCAGCAGGGCGGCATAGGCATCATCCACCGGAATCTATCGGTAGAAGACCAGGCCGAAGAGGTGGACAAGGTCAAAAGGCACGAAAGCGGGATGATCGTCGAACCCATCACCCTGCGTCCGACCGATAAAATTCATCGGGCCCTCGAATTGATGAAAAAGTACAGGATTTCAGGCCTGCCGGTAACTGATGAAAATAACAGGCTGGTTGGCATCCTGACCAACCGCGACATCCGTTTTGAAAGCCGGCTGGACATTCCGGTTTCAGAAATCATGACCCGGGAATTGATTACTGTTCCGGTCGGCACGCCGCTTGAAGAAGCCGAAAAACTCTTCCACAAGCACAAAGTGGAAAAGATTCTAATCGTGGATGAGAATTACCATCTGAAGGGACTCATCACCTATAAGGACATTCTGAAACGCATCCAGTATCCTCTGGCTTCCAAGGACAGACTGGGGCGGCTGCGGGTCGGGGCAGCGGTCGGAGTCGGTGCCGAAGTCATGGACAGGGTGGCAGCCCTGGTCAAAGCTGGCTGCGACGTCATCGTGGTTGACACCGCCCACGGACATTCACAGCGGGTTATGGATACGGTCAGACTGATCAGGAAAAATTACCCCGAGGTGGACCTGGTCGCCGGAAACATTGCCACGGCTGAAGCGGCCGAAGACCTGATCAGGCTGGGGGTGGATGCAGTCAAGGTCGGCATCGGTCCCGGTTCCATCTGCACCACCCGGGTGGTGGCCGGAGTTGGCGTCCCCCAGATAACGGCCATCTCGGATGTCTACCGGGTGACCAGCAAACACAACATCCCGCTCATCGCTGACGGTGGCATAAAGTACTCGGGAGACATAACCAAAGCCATTGCTGCCGGCGCCTCATCGGTTATGCTGGGCAACCTACTGGCCGGGACTGATGAATCTCCGGGTGAAGTGGTAATTTACCAGGGAAGAGCCTATAAGACCTACCGCGGCATGGGCTCGCTTGAAGCCATGAAGGAAGGCAGCCGCGACCGCTATTTCCAGGACGCCATCACCGAAACCACCAAACTGGTGCCGGAAGGAATTGAGGGTCGGGTGCCCTACAAGGGCAGCGCCGTTTCCATCGTCCAGATGCTGGTCGGCGGCTTAAAAGCTGGAATGGGTTATGCCGGTTGCCGGACGATCGAAGAGCTGCAGAAAAAAGCCAGATTCATAAAAATTACCCAGGCCGCCCTCAGGGAAAGCCACGTCCATGACGTGGTCATCACCAAGGAAGCTCCCAATTATCATCTGGATTGAATTATTAAAAAGCGGGAATTGCCGCCTGAATTCTGACCTGAATGTAACTGACTGCTCTCAGTTACTGACCTGTTTGATCCGGTTGTTTTCATCCAGCAGCACGATCTTCGGCAGATGAAAATCAACTTCCTCCTCGCTCAGGTGGCAGTAGGAAGTTATTATGATGATATCCCCTTCCCTGGCTTTATGGGCGGCTGCTCCGTAAACTCCTATCTTGCCCGAGCCGGGTTCTTCTTTAATGAGATAGGTGGTAAACCTCTCCCCGTTGGTCACGTTGTAGATTTCCACCCGTTCGTATTCTCTCATTCCGGCTGCCTTCATCAGGTTTTCATCTATGCCCAGGCTGCCTTCGTAATTGATATCACTATAGGTGACCCTGGCCCGGTGGAGTTTGGATTTCAGGTAAAGCATAATCATTTTTCTATTCCTCCTGACGTAATCCTGAGATTATCAATCAGCCTGGTCCGGCCGATAAAGACCGCCAGGGCAATCAGAACCTCGCCCTTTATCTGACCCAGTGGTTCCAGAGTTTTCAGGTTTACAACCTCAACGTAATCTATCCTGGCCAGCGGTTCTTCAGATATCAATTCTATCATTTTCCCCCTGATTCTGCCGGCCTCCCTCTCCCCGGCCCTGATCAACTCTTCAGCCAGGTCCAGGCTCTTCTTCAGAACCAGGGCCGCCCGCCTTTCCTCGGGGTTCAGATAGGTATTTCTGGAGCTGAGAGCCAGACCGTCATGGTCGCGAATCAGGGGCAGGGGCACAATCTTCACCGGGACATTCAGATCTTCTACCATCTTGCTGAGGATTATCACCTGCTGGGCATCTTTCCAGCCGAAATAGGCCTCGTCCGGTTGAACCAGGTTGAAAAGTTTCAGGACCACGGTGCAAACGCCGCGGAAATGCCCGGGACGGGACTTCCCGCAGAGTTTATCCTGAAGGTCTTCAACTTCTACATAGGTGCGGTATCCTTCTGGATACATGACTTCTACCGGCGGATAAAAAACAAGGTCCACCCCTTCTTTCTCCAGCAGGGCCCTATCCCGTTCCAGGTCCCGGGGATAGACATTAAAATCCTCGGCCGGCCCGAACTGCTTCGGATTAACGAAGATTGAAACCACGGTTACCTCGGCTCTTTTTTTGGATTCCCGGACGAGGCTCAGATGGCCTTCATGAAGATAGCCCATGGTCGGGACAAAGCCGACCTTCAGTCCCCGCAATTTCCAGCCGAGGACTTTTTCCCGGAGTTGATTAACAGTGCTGGCTATTTCCATGGCTCCTTCCTGTTTCGTTTTCGTTTCTTCCTCTATCGAATTCCCGTTTTTAATTTTTTCGACTCTTTTCTGATCCCGCTTCCTTTCGGCCGGCTTCTATCACCACCGGAAGCTCATCCCTACCTGGCCCGCTTCCTGGCCATCACCTTCTGTCTGACCTTCCTGGCCAGTCCGGCCATTTCTTTTTTCAGGTGGTAGCAATGTGCTTCTTCCGGATAACGACCGACCCGGACGTCGTCGATGTAGTTCTTCACCGCGCCGGAAATAATCTCTGTCAGGTCGGCGTATTTTTTGACGAATCTGGGCAGGTAATCCGAAGTCAGCCCCAGCATATCGTTGACCACCAGGATCTGTCCGTCGCAGTGCGGTCCGGCCCCTATACCAATGGTCGGAATTTTCAGGTTGGCGGTGATTTCAGCGGCCAGTTCCGCCGGCACTGATTCCAGAACCACCGAAAAGGCTCCGGCTTGTTCCAGGGCCAGCGCCCCCCGGAGAATGGCTTCGGCCTGCTCCTCTTCTTTTCCCTGAACCCGAAAGCCGCCAATCTTCCGGACCGATTGGGGGGACAAGCCGACATGCCCCATGACGGGAATTTCAGCCTCCACCAGAGCTTCCACCAGCTGAAGTCTGGCCGGGCTGGCTCCCTCCAGCTTGACTCCATCAGCCCCACCTTCTTTTATGAACCTGGCGGCATTTTCGACTGAATCCTTCAGGGAGAGATGGAAGGAAAGGTAGGGCATATCGCCGATGACCATGGCTCTTTTCCTGGCCCTGGTCACTGCCCTGGTATGATGGATCATTTCATCCATGGTTACCGGAAGGGTGGTTTCATAACCGAGCACCACCATGCCCAGGGAATCCCCGACCAGGAGGAGGTCCACTCCGGCCTCATCCAGTATCCGGGCCGTGGGGTAATCATAAGCGGTCAACGCCGAGATTTTCTTTTTTTCTTTTTTTAGTTCCTGAAGATAGCATACGGTTACCCTGTCCGACGAAGGTTTAACCATTCTTTCTCCTTTCTTTATCCCCTGCCCGCAGCCGGGCTCGGGGTAAAGGGATAAATGCCTTAAAGGCTGGTTGCGAGTCTCAGTGCCCGCCCCGGACCTCTGAGCTCAGGCTTATTATATCACCTTTTTATTTTTTTGCCCGAAAGCTCTGGGGAACGTAATAAAGAGTGCCCCTGGTAAGCTGCTTAATCTGGTCAATAAGATCCCAGACTTCCTGTTCCTGGTTGAGATCAAGGTCGTCGGCCTTGACCACCAGAAGAGGCGTGGCTTTATAATTGAAGAAAAAATAATCGTAGGCTTCCACGATGTCTTCCAGATATTTCTCGGAGATATTCTTTTCCAGCGACTCCCCTTCTTTATCAATTCTCCGGATAAGGGTATTGACCGAAATCTGAAGATATATCACCAGGTCAGGCCTGGGCACCCTCTCAGACAGGATGCTGTAAATCCGCTCATAAACCTGGAGTTCGTCGTCAGTCAGGGTCTGATAAGCATAGATTTTGTCTTTTTCAAAAAGATAATCGCAGATGATGCGGTCCATAAACAGGTCCCGCTGCAGAAGACGGGCCTGCTGATGGTAGCGGTTGGCCAGAAAAATAAGCTGGGTCAGGAAGGCGGCCCCTTCCCTTTCGTTATAAAAATCCTTCAGATAGGGATTGGCTGTCTGGTCCAGAACCAGCTGACCGCCTATCTTCTGGGCCAGAAGATGAGCCAGCAGGGTCTTTCTCGACCGGAAGACACCTTCGATCGCTATGTGCCTGAAGCTTATATCTGTGCTGAACTTCATCTTCACTTGGCAGCAGTGGCAGAATCAGCCTTAACCCGGATTACTCTTTGGGTTGAACCGGAATGACCAGCCAGGCGATGAGATAGAAAAGAACCATGGGCAGAATAGCGGTCAGCAGGGCTGCTCCAACGAATATCAACCGGACCAGAGAGATATCCAGGTCGAAATAATCAGCCAGACCGGCGCAGACCCCGCCCAGCATTTTCTGCTGCACTGACCTGTACAATCTTTTGGCCATGTTGCCCTCTCCAGCATGAATCTGCTTTTATTTTACTGAAAATCGGCAATTTTACAACTTTTATCGACGGCAGGCCCCGGTCGATGCCCTGGCAAGCGTTTTGGTTGACTAAAAGACGGGATTATGTTATCCGTTTAGTCTAAAAAAATCGCAGGAGGTTTAATATGTACGGCTGGACCGGAAATATACTCAGGATTAATCTTACCAGCAGGACTCATAAAGTCGAGCATTTCGACGAAGAATTCGCCAGAAAATGGGTCGGCGGGCGCGGCTTCGCCCTCAAAATTCTCTGGGATGAACTCAAGCCCGGCATCGACCCGCTCGGACCGGAAAATAAGCTGATTGTCACCGTCGGCCCCATAGCCGGAATTCCGGCCCCCAACACCGGAAAGACCGTGGTGGCTGCCAAGTCGCCTCTGACCGGCGGCTACGGAGACGGCAACCTGGGCACCCGGGTGACCGAGCAGATGAGAAAAGCTGGCTATGACATCATCATTGTCGAGGGCAAATCGGCCCAGCCGGCCTATCTGTACATTGAAGACGATAAGATAGAATATCTGCCGGCCGACGAAATCTGGGGCCAGGGCACTTATGACACTCATGACTGGCTCTATAGAAAGTATGGAAAAGGGGCCGGAGTGCTTTCTATTGGCCAGGGCGGGGAAAATCTGAACCTTTATTCCATGGTCCGCAGCCTGGAAGGACGGGCCGGCGGCCGTCCTGGTATCGGCGCGGTCATGGGTTCAAAAAAACTCAAAGCCATAGTGATCAAAGGCTCAAAGCCCATACCGGTGGCCGATCCCGAAGGCATGAGAAAGCTGGGGCTGGATGACCTGAGAAAGGTCGGTGAAATAGACAAGAAAACCGGCTGGTCTATCCAGGGGACGACCGGGGTTCTGGCCTGGTGCAACGAAGTGGCCGCCCTTCCGGTCCACAACATGAGAAAGACCCATCACCCGGACGCCTGGAAGATTGACGGCGAACGCCTCAACAACGCCAGGGTGGCCACTTACGGCTGCCCCAACTGCACCATGAGATGCGGCATTACCATACTCGACCATGAAGGACATGAATCAGAGCTGGATTATGAAAATATCGGCATGCTGGGAAGTAACCTGGATATTTTTGAGCTGGACCAGGTGGCTTCTCTGAATTATCTCTGCGACGACTATGGACTGGACACCATCTCGGCCGGAGCGGTCCTGGCTTTTTATGCTGATGCTATTGAAAATGGAGCTATCAAGGGAGATTTTAAGTTCGGAGATGCCGAGATGGCTAAAAAGCTCCTGGGCCTGGCTGCCCGGCGAGAGGGTGAAGTCGGCAACCTGCTGGCCGACGGCAGCCTGCGGATGGCCAGAAAGATCGGCCACAACTCCGAAGCTTACGCCATGCAGGTCAAGGGATTGGAAATCTCCGCTTACAACTGCAAGTTCATCCCCGGAATGGCTCTGGCCTTCGGTACCAGCCCGATCGGCGCCCATCACAAGGAAAGCTGGGTCATAACCTTTGAGCTGAAGCAGATCCAGCGCGACTCCTACGGCCCGGAAAAAGCCGCTAAAGTCATCGAGCTCCAGAGAATCCGCGGCGGACTGTTTGAATTCATCGTCGCCTGCCGTTTCCCCTGGATTGAGCTCGGCTGGGAACTCAATCACTACGTTGACTACTTTAACAAGACCACAGGACTCAACTGGACGCTGAATGATTTCTGGAAGGTGGCCGACCGCATTTATGCCCTGATGAAATTCTTCTGGGTGCGGGAATTTCCGTTCTGGGACAGAACGCGGGATTATCCGCCGATGATCTGGTTTGACCCGAAAAACGCCGACACCGAGGGTCCGATTGCCGGAAAATACTTAGAGCTTGATAAATACAACCAGCTACTGGACTACTATTATGAGCAGAGAGGCTGGGACAGGCGCGGCATCCCGACCAGAAAGACGGCCGAAGCTCTGGATCTCAAGAAAGAGGCAGCTGAGGTAGAAAAATTCACCAGGCTGGAATAAAATAGACATATAATCAAAGAATTAAAGACCATAAACGGATAAATTAATTTCAGAGGAGTGCTCTCTATCATCGAGAGCCAGAGCAGGATAGGCCAACATTAAGCCTGTTAATAATTGAATTAAATGAGGTCAGGTTGAGTCCTGAAGGATAGGGTGCCACGGGCAAATAATGGAGTGAACTTATGAGCAGGTCAAAGATTAAAATTACCATTAAGCTGATCGGGCCCTTCATCAACCAGGTTGGCTTTTCCGAAAAGATGATGGAATTCCCGGCCGAAGCCACGGTGGAGACGGTGCTTTCTTCCCTGCCGCTGGACCCGAAGCGACCGCGGATCGTAACCCGCAACGGGCAGGCTGTGGCTGCGGGAGAAAAATTAAGCGACGGGGACCGTCTGGCCATCTCACCGCTCTACTCAGGCGGCTGAGGAAGAGACAGGACAACCGTGGTTCACATAAAAATTCACAAAAAAGGACGCTGAGAATAGAGGCAGCCAGAGGGCCAGAGGCACGGACGGAGGTCGACAGAAGGGGGATATATGAATGGTTCTTCATATGACGGACTCCAGGCAGCCCGTCCGGTCCTGATTGGGGGAAACTGGCAGCCGGCTTCACTGGCAGGCACATTTCAGGCATATAATCCGGCCACAGGAGAAAGACTCCCCGATATTTATCCGGTCTCAGACTGGCTCGACCTGGAAAAAGCTCTGACGGAGAGCCTTCGAATTACCCGGCAGGTGGCCAGCGCTCCCCCGGAAAAGATTGCCCGCTTCCTGAACGCTTATGCCGACCGGCTGGAAAAAAATCAGGAAGCCATAACCACCATGGCCCACCTGGAAACAGCTCTGCCGCTCAAATCCCGTCTTAAGAGCACTGAATTTCCCAGGATGATAAATCAGTTAAGACAGGCTGCAGCCGCGGTTGAAGAGAGGAGCTGGTGTCAGGCGACGATAGATACCAGGCTCAATATCAGGTCGAAATACGGCCCGCTGGGCGGGGCAGTCGTGATTTTCAGTCCGAATAACTTCCCCCTGGCCTTTAATGCTGTCGCCGGAAGCGACCTGGCCAGCGCTGTGGCTACCGCAAATCCGGTCATCTGCAAAGCCCATCCCGGACATCCGGGAACAACCAGGCTGATGGCTGAAGCCCTGCTCGAAGCTCTGAGCCAGGCAGGCCTGCCAGCCTCAACTGTTCAGATGCTTTATCATTTCAGCAATGAAGACGGTTTCCGTCTGGTGAGTTATCCAGCGGTCGCGGCGGTCGCCTTTACCGGGAGCCGGGTGGCCGGCCTTAAGCTTAAGGACGCAGCCGAAAGAGCTGGAAAAATTTTTTACGGCGAGCTCAGCAGCGCCAACCCGGTATTCTTTCTGCCCGGGATCCTCAGGGAAAGAGCTGAAGCTGTCGCTCTGGAATTATTTTCCTC
>CAZDZU010000031.1:0-11212 GCA_964509995.1 uncultured Eubacteriales bacterium
TGGCCAGCCTGGGCAGAGACGGCCGGATCATAAAAAATTTTCGAGGCCGGGTCCGGGGACTGATACTGTCTGAACCCGACGGGCAGAATGGTTTTGGCTATGACCCGGTGTTTTATTATCCGCCGTTGAGAAAATCCTTCGCCCGGTTGCGGGCAGAAGAGAAAAACCTGGTCAGTCACCGGGGTCGGGCCCTGAGAAAATTGCGTCGTTTCCTGGAAAGATATTTGGAGAAAAAGTCGGCGGATTGAAGGACCACCGTAAGCAAAACGCCCGATTGAAGTCTCTCCAGCCGGTCAATTTTTATTGACCTCAAACGCCCCGGGTCAAATTCCCTTTACCCTCAACCCGGGCTGGCCTATTCCTATTTTATTGATAATTAATAATATGCTGCCGGCCTGAACCTGGCCCGTTTCCGGCATAAACCCGGGGCGAAAGGAGGTCTCTCATGACCGGAGGTCTTAAAAAATTGCTGGCTGTTGGCCTGCTGGCACTGCTGGGATTGGCGATCATCAACCCGGGCTACGCCCAGAATCAGCCCAAGGCCGGGCCGGGCAAGGTAAATATCAACACGGCCTCGGCGGCCGAACTCCAGAACCTGCCTCGCATCGGTCCCAAAGTGGCCCAGAGAATCGTTGATTACCGGACCAAGAATGGACCTTTCAAGAGAACAGAGGATATCATGAAGGTCCAGGGCATCGGAGAAAAAGTCTTCACCCAGATTAAAGACCTGATAACCGTGGGCGAGGGCAAATAGTCCAGACGGTCCGCCTGGTTAGGGCAGGAAAGAACCGGCCCGGGCTTTCCTGCCCTTTTTGTTTTCTATTTTCAGTTGGAATCAATCAGGACCGGGGATGGGATTTTCGGTATATTTCCAGCAACCGGCTCAGGTCCAGATGGGTGTATTTCTGGGTAGTGGCAAGGCTCCGGTGTCCCAGGAGTTCCTGGATAGCCCGGAGGTCCGCCCCCCGGCTGAGCAGATGGGAAGCAAAAGAATGCCGCAGCGAGTGCGGGCTGATTTTGCGAAAGACAGCAATCTGCTTGAGACGGGACTGGACCAGTCTCTGCACTGAACGGGCGGTAAGACGCTGGCCTCTGTAATTAAGGAAGAGAGCCGGTCCGGGAGTGCTCTTAAGACCTGGCCGGCCCCGGAGAGCCAGATACTCCCTCAACCATTTTTCAGCCTGCCGGCCGAAAGGCACTATCCTTTCTTTCTTTCCCTTGCCTTTTACCCTGATCAGTCTTTCCCGGAGATGAAGGTCCTCAAGGTCCAGACCGGTCAACTCCGAGACCCGGAGACCGGAAGCATACAGCAACTCCAGAATAGCCCGGTCCCTGACCTGCAGCGGGTCTTCCCGGTCGACTGACCATTCCAGCAGCTGAACGGTTTCCTCCTCGGTCAGAAACCCGGGGATTTTCTGTTCCTGCCGCGGTGTGGCCAGAGCACTGGCCGGGTTATCTTCGCGCCATTTTTTCCTCAGCCCAAATTCAAAAAAGGAGCGCATGGCTGCCAGTTTGCGGATGATGGAACTTTTTTTCAGACGCCGCTCGTGCAGCTCAGCCAGAAACCCGCGCAGAGTCAGGGTCTCGGCTGTTCTCCAGGTATGACCCCGCTCTTTAAGATAATTGGCCAGCTGGGTCAGGTCGCGACGGTAGCCGGCGATGGTATGGGGCGAAGCATTCTTTTCAAACTTCAGAAAATCCAGAAACTGTTCAATCTCTTTTTTCATCTTTTCCGGAGGCTTCAGCCGGAAGCTGGTCGTTCCGGGCCGGAGCCGGTTCAGGTTTTCCATTCTCCGCCGGCTCCGGAGCCACAGACCCGGCGGCCTGGTTTTCTTCCAGATACAGAACATAATCACACCGGCGACAGTAGAGGTAGGGTTTTTTCCTGGCCGGGGATTTTTTAAGAAGGAATTTAGCTCCACATTTAGGGCAATCCTGAATGATTACCTCATCCCAGCTGGCAAACCTGCAGCGGGGGAAATGGCTGCAGCCATAAAAATATTTTCCTCGCTTCGTCTGACGCTTGATGATGGTACCGCCGCAACCCTCGGGACAGGGCAGGCCGGTATCAATTTTTTCTTTTTTCTGAATGTAATCGCACTTAGGATAGTTGGAGCAGGCAATAAAGGGCCCGAACTTTCCCCGGCGGTGGGCCAGGAACGAACCGCATTTGGGGCATTTCTTATCTGTTATTTTATTTTCTTTTTTAACCAGTGGCTCTTTGTAATCGCACTCCGGGTAGCCGGAACAAGCCTTGAATCTGCCGTAACGTCCTTCTTTTATGACCAGGTTCTTACCGCAGCGGGGGCATTTGTCTTCAACCGGAATGCCGTTTTTTTTCACCGACTCGGTTTCATGGCCCTGTGCCAGGTACTTCTGGAGGAGCTCATGATATTGTCTGAGGCTTTCCAGCCAGTCGGCCTGGCCGTCGCTGATACGGTCCAGTTTTTCTTCCATCCTGGCCGTGAATTTATAATCGAACAGTTCAGCAAAATTTTTGACCAGAAAGTCGGTGACAAAAAACCCCAGCTCGGTCGGCCGGAATCGTCCTTCTTCTTTAATCACATAGGTCCGGTCCTGAAGGGTGGAGATAATGGGGGCATAGGTGCTGGGCCGACCGATACCTCTGGCCTCCAGTTCCTTGACCAGGGTGGCCTCGGTATAGCGCGGCGGGGGCTGGGTGAAATTCTGTTTGCTCTGCAGGTCGACCAGAAGGAGAGTTTCGCCCTCTCTGGCCAGCGGCAGCTTCTCCTCTTCCTTTTCCGCTTCAGCTCCGGTCTGACCGTTCCCGGCATTCTCAAACCGCAGATGCTGTTTCTCGTAAAGTTCCAGGAAGCCCTTGAATTTTATAACCTCTCCCCGGGCCACGAAAATAAACCTGCCCACCTTGATATCAAACTGGGTTTCTTCTACCTCGGCCGGGCTCATCTGGGAGGCCAGGAACCGGTTCCAGATCAACCGGTACAATTCATATTCTTCCTTTTTCAGGTAAGGTTTGACTTTTTCCGGGGAGAGATCCAGATGAGTAGGCCGGATGGCTTCGTGCGCTTCCTGGGCCGTCTTCCGGGACTTATGAGGAGCGGCTTTGGCCGGAACATATTCTGGCCCGAAATTCTCGGCAATGTATTTTCTGGCCGCGGCTCTGGCCACCTCGGAAATCCGCACTGAATCGGTCCTCATATAGGTGATCAGACCGACCGGTCCCATCTCGCCCAGCTCCAGACCTTCATACAGCCGCTGCGCGACCATCATGGTCTTCTTGACAGGAAAGCGCAACAGCCGGTAGGCATCCTGCTGCATGGTTGAAGTTATATAAGGAGCCGGGGGATTTTTCTTTTTGGCCCTGACCTGAATTTTATCCAGGATAAAAGGTTCCCGCCGGCAGACATCCAGGATTTCCTGAGCCGTTTTTTCATCCCTGACCCTGGCCTTCTTCCCGTCAATCCGGCTCAGAAGAGCCCGGAATTCGGGAGGGTTCTCCGCCCGCAGCATGGCAGCAATGGTCCAGTATTCTTCCGGCTTAAAATCTTTTATTTCTTTTTCCCGATCGCAGATCAGGCGCAGGGCTACCGACTGCACCCGGCCAGCACTCAGACCCCGGCCTATTTTTTTCCAGAGCAGGGGGCTTATCAGGTAACCCACCAGGCGGTCCAGGATTCGCCTGGTCTGCTGGGCATTGATTTTATTCTGGTCCAGAGGCCCGAGTTTCTTAAACGCCTCCCTGATAGCCTCTTCGGTGATCTCATGGAAGACAGCCCGGGAAACTTTTTCGTTCTCGGGGGCAAGAAGCTGGCTCAGATGCCAGGAAATGGCTTCGCCTTCCCGGTCGGGGTCGGCCGCCAGGATAACCTGCTCGGCTTCCCGGGCCAGTTTTCGGAGCTCAGCCACCAGCCGCTTCCGTTCGGGAATTATCTGGTAGGTGGGCTTGAAATCGTTTTTGAGGTCCACTCCCAGCCTGGTTTTCGGCAGGTCGCAGACGTGTCCCATCGAAGCCTTGACCAGGTAACCGGAACCAAGATAACGGTTTACGGTTTTGGCCTTGGCCGGGGATTCCACAATAACTAAGGCTTTACCCACTCAAATTCTCCTGCGAAAAAATTTCCCGGATTCCTGCACCACCAGGTCTTTCATTTCAAGGGCCAGCAGCACCGTCAGGAGCTCGGCCACTGATATCTGAATTTTATCAGATAAATCATCAATGTGAATAAGAGAGGTTCCGGGCAGGGCCTGATAGACCTCCTTTTCCCGCCCCTGGAGTTGCGGGACAGAGCGATTCCTTGCAGATAACCGGCTCAGGGCCGCTTCCTTCCAGGGTGAGGGCAGCTCCATCAGGACATCTTCAGCCGATTCCACCAGTTTAGCGCCCTGTTTTATGAGCCAGTTGGCTCCCTGGCTGAGCTCGGAGTTGACCGGCCCCGGCACGGCCAGGACCTCCCTCCCCTGGTCAGCCGCCAGTCGCGCGGTTATCAGAGCCCCCGACTTCCGGCTGGCCTCAATTACCAGACAGGCAAGGCTGAGGCCGCTTATTATCCTGTTGCGGAGGGGAAAATGAAAGCCAAGAGGTCTGGCGTCCAGCGGAAACTCGCTGACCACCGCTCCCTTTTCTGCTATCTTTTCTGCCAGCATTCTGTTTTCCCGTGGATAAATATTATCCAGACCCGACCCCAGCACGGCCACGGTGCGCCCGCCCCTCAGGGCTCCCCGGTGAGCCATGGTATCGACTCCCCGGGCCAGGCCGCTGACCACCACCAGTCCGCAGGCGGCCAGGTCTTCAGCCAGCCGGTCAGCCATAATCTTTCCATAACCACTTGTCTTTCTCGCCCCGACCACAGCCACGGCTGCCCAGTTCAGGATATCGGGCTGGCCCAGGCAGTAAAGAACAGGCGGAGGTTCGACGATTTCCCGTAAAAGCCGGGGATACCGGGTATCCTCAAAAGGTAAGAGAGTATACTCTTTTTTGGCCAGCTTCTCAAGTTCAGCCTCCGCCCGGGTCAACAACTCCCCGGATTGCAGCTTTTGACGGGCAGCCGGCCTGAGCCCGGCCGAAAGGAGAAGCTCGTCATCAGGCGGGAAAAGCTCTCCACCGCTTTCCTGCAGGGACAGGGCCCTGCGGGCTGACAGCAGGCCTTCGCTGACCAGGTAATTCAGAACCAGCCAGCGCAGCTGTCTTTTTTCGTCGGTCACTTCTTACAAAAAACCGAAGGCAGGGCCAGCACCGGCACGGTCGAGTAGGAAATGACCTTCTCGGTGGTGCTGCCCAGGAAGAATCTTTCCAGCGGCGAGACACAGGTAGACATGACAATCAGGTCGAGCTGGTGTCTGGCCGCATAGGTTACAATTCCGGCGGCGGCATTCAGGTCTCTAACCACCACTTCCTTGATTTCAAATTGAGCTTTCTTTTTCTTCCGGCTCTGCAGTGTTTTCAGGGCTTCATCCATCATCTTTTTAATTTCATCCGGCGAGAATTTGAAATCATAAAGTTCCAGGATATGGAGCAAAGTCAGGCTGGCCTTAAGACCTGAGGCCAGACCCCAGGCATAATTTCTTTCCCTTTCTTCGGCCGCCGAGAAATCAGTGGGCACCAGAATACTCTCAATTTTCGGGCTCCGCTGGCGCTTGGGCACAACCAGCACCGGAATTCGGGACCCGCGGAGAACCTGGTTGGCAACACTGCCCAGGAGTATTTTCTCCAGGGCCGACAGGCCCTTTCGGCCGATAGCTATCAGCTGACATTTTTCTTTCTCGGCTACCTCCGGGATCTTCTTGCCGGCCGAACCGGTGTCCACTATGAGCTTGGAAAACTTGATTTCATTCTTATCAGACAGGCGCTGGAGTTTTTTCAGAGCCCGCCGCCGACTCTCTTCCTGCTTTTCCATCAATTCGGCCACCACCACTCCACGGCTTTCATAAAGAGCGGGGGCGAAATCCGGGACCACATGCAGAGCCTTGATCTGGGCCCCAAAGCGTCCGGCCAGGTAATTGGCGTAAGATAGAGCCGTCAGTGACCCCCGAGAAAAATCAGTGGCCCAGAGAATACTCTTGAGTTGTCCGGTCATGGTTTGCTCTCCTTCCTGTTTTTTCTCAATTCTACCATATCCGGGCCGGCTTCTAAAAAACTTTTTCTACAAGTAATGACGTCAACCACACGGTTTATTCTCACCCGGGAAATTTAAAGGACATGATAAAGAGGCCCCTCCGGATTATTGGACTCAGGTATCGCTCCCCGTGCCGGCAACTGAAGAGTTCGCCCCTGTGATTCGTTAAAACAGGATATTAATCAGGGAAACGTCACCTGGGATTACATCCAAGGGCCGTCTGAAGCTCCTGTCCGCCGGGCATCCCGGAATTATCGCCCGAAGAGAACCGAGGATCCAGTGTAGAAAACCCCGGCTACAGCTCCGGTAATCAGACAGGCCAGGGTGGCGGCCAGCAGAGCCCTTAAGCCCAGCCTGGACAGGTCTTTAAGCCTTCCCGGGGCCAGGGCTCCGATTCCACCGACAAAAATGGCCAGGGAAGCCACATGAGCAAAGCCGCAGAGAGCGTAGGAAGCAATGATGGCCGAACGCGGATTCTGAAAGGCTCCGGACTGGAGCAGCCCGGCCAGATGCTGATAGCTGACCAGCTCGGTGGCCACGACCCGTTCGGCCAGGAGTCTGGCCACCAGATTGGCATCCTGGGGGTCGACACCCATCGCCAGAGTAAACGGATAAAAAACATAGCTCAGGATTCCGGAAACCTGCCAGTTGAAATTCCAGCCCAGGAGACCATTCAGCTGGCCGCCCAGCCAGCCCAGCAGGAGGTCCAGGAGGGCCAGCAGCCCCAGGAAGGCCAGCAGCAGGGCCACTATTCCTCCCAGCAGTCTGAGCCCCGACTGAGCTCCGTTGACAATGGCCATGATCAGGTTGTCTTCTTTCTCGTAATAAGGTTTTACATCCAGTCCCAACGTGGTCGGCATTTCTGTTTCTGGAAACATAAGCTTTGCCGTCAGCAGCGCCGCCGGGGCAGAGAGGATGGAAGCCGAAACCAGATGACCGGCTATTGTCGGCAGCCCCGGCTTTAGAATCATCACATAGACCGAAAGAACGGAAGAGGCGATGGTCGCCATACCGGCGGTCAGGATGGTGGCCAGTTCGGAAGTGGTCATCTGCTGCAGATAAGGCTTCACCACCAGCGAGGATTCTACCCCGACGAAGATATTGCTGGACACGCACAGCGATTCGGCTCCGCTGATTTTCATCAGCCTGGTAAAAATTCTGGCGAACAGCCGGATGAGAAAAGGCATCACCTTCAGGTAATACAGGGCTCCAACCAGGGCTGCAAAAAAGACCACGGTTGGCAGCGCCTGAAAAGCCAGGATAAAGCCCGGAGAGGTTTCCCCGCTTTCGTTGCCGGTCCCGGGAGGCAGAGCCAGCGGGCCAAAGAGAAATTTTATTCCGGCGGTGGCACTATCCAGGACCCTGACCACCACCGCATTGACCACCAGAAATATCCGGCCTCCGGCCGGAACCAGAAAGATGAAAAAAGCGAAGAGAAGCTGCAGACCCAGTCCCCAGCCGACCACTTTCCAGTTGATGATTTTTTTATGGGAAGAGAACAACCAGGCCATAAAGGCCAGCAGCACCAGACCGCCCAGACTCACCAGATTTTGATAACTCATGCCCTCACCCCGGAGCTCGCATTGAATTGCGTCTTAATTGTAATCATTCCAGACAGGAGCCTCAACCCGCAAAATACTGACCCGCTGAGCGGACGGTCCGAAGGTCAAATAATGGCCAAAATCAGTCTGCAATCTCTACCAGCTTGACCCTGGACTTTTCTCCCCGGATGATCCTCAACCTCGAAACGGGCAGAGCCAGGTGATCAGAGAGCAATTCCAGCAGCTCCTGATTGGCCCGTCCTTTTTCCGGAGCCGAAGTCAGTCTGGCTCTGAATTCAGTAGTCGAAAGGGGCACCAGTTCCCGTTTTGAAGCTTTCGGCTGGACTCTGACCGTAAGGATTGTTCTGGCCATCTTCTCTCCCTGAAATTTATGCCCTCAAGCGCCGGGGGAATACTCCAGCGCGGGGCAGGGCCAGGGCTCCCGGCCTCGGCCTTGGAGTCTATTTTATCCCCAGCTCCTTCGCATACTTTTCGAACAACCGCCGGAGTTCTTCCCTGGTGACCACGTAGCGGCTTATGAAGACCGATAGGGCCGGCCGAGCCGGGTCATTGGATTTTATAAGCAAATATTCCCTCTGCGGTCCGGACCTTCCGCTCCTTGCCGGGATCAGCGCTTTGAGCATGAATTCGCGTCCTGCCGGAACCTTGTAGGGAAAACTGATGACCTTATTGCCAACCATAAAGGTAAAACCCGGATTGTCGATGTCAAAAACGAGTTCCAGCTGCCCGCTGTTTTTGATCTTGATGACGGCCTCCGAAGATTCTCCCTCCAGCACCAGGCCCAGGTCCAGGTTGTATGGTTCCAGCTCTATTCTCGGAGCCGGACCGACCTCTACTTCAGCTGTAATGGACAGCTCCTGGCGCGGATTATCAGGGTCGTTGCTTTCAAAATACACATACTTTATGACCTTCCCGGCATAACCCCTGGAATCAAACGTAACCTTGAGCTTCCCTTCCCGACCCGGTGGAATTTCTTTCTGGGACACCAGGGCCGCGGCGCAACCGCAGGAGGTGCTGACATTCTTGACAACCAGGACGGCATTCCCGGAATTTCGGAAGGTGAATTCATGGCTGACCACCTCACCCTGCTTTATCTGGCCGAAATTCCGGCTGGTTTCCTTGAATTCTGCTTTCGGCGCCCCCGACTGAACCGGGGACGGAAATGACTGAACCGTCATCACCAGGACAACCATCAGGCCCAGGATCATCACTTTTGGGGCTTGACCGAAATTCATGGTCGCCTCCTTCTTACAGAATAAATGATGCCACAACCCCGAGATAATGGCAACCGGACCGATATGGTAGCTGACCTTCATATTTTAAGGCCAGCTCAGACCGGGAACTGGATACCGAAACCGCGCCACAGCCTCCGTATTTATTATGCTACCCGGTCGGGCGGACCGCTCCTGAGCCGCGCGGGGGCAGATTGAGGCTACCCCATCCCTGTGAAACCATGGCCACGCACCAAAAAACTCAGTAGCTTCCAGAATCTCAAACTCCGGGAAACGGCCGACAGATGCAACTTCGGAGAAAGCCAGTCTCCCGGCGGGAGCCGGCGCCTTGCCCCACCTCTGTCCGTCCTGCTCGGACCGTGCCGGTCGAAAAAAAATACTTGACAGCCGGGGGGGCCGGCGAATATATGATAATGTTGATAGATTTAATCGACTATTAATGAGGACAGGACCATGAGGCTATCAACCCGAGGCGAATACGCCAGCCGGGCGATGCTGGAGCTGGCCGTCCGCTACGGCCAGGGACCGGTGCCCATAAGAATCATCTCTCTGGCCCAGGCCATTCCCCAGCAATTCCTGGAGCAGATCCTGCTCCTGCTGAAGAGAGCCGGCTATGTCAAAAGCAAGAAAGGCCCCGCCGGGGGCTATTATTTGTCACGCCCGCCGGCCGAAATCAACGTGGCCGAGGTCATCAGGGTTATGGATGGCCCGCTGGCCCCGATCAACTGCGTCAGCGTCATGGAACGCGAGGCCTGTCCCCTGGAAGACCGCTGCGGACTGAAATGGCTATGGAAAGAAGTCCGCGACCTGGTAGCCGACCGCCTGGAAAAGACCACTTTTGAAGACGTCCTGAAGAAACAGCTGACGATAAACCAGCAGGTTTCAAAAAGGAGAACAAAATGAAGTTCTCCAGATCTTTCATGATGATAACCCTGACCGGTCTTCTAACCCTGGTCGCCGGCAGCGAAAGGCTGGCAGCCGAAAACCCTGTTTCTGAAAGCCCTGGTGCTCAGGGGCAGACTATCTCCAGCAGTCTGCCTCTCAAAATTTCTGGTTTTGCTCAGCTTCTGTTCACCGGGCAGAAGGACCCGGCCAATACTTTTGCTGTCCGCCGGGCCCGGATCAGCCTGGATGGCCGGATTCTCAAGAAGCTGAGTTTCAAGGTGCAGGCCGACCTGACCAGATCGCCCGTTCTACTCGATGCCCTGGCTGAGGTTATGCTGGATGAAAAATTTAACCTCCGGGCAGGACAGTTCCTGGTTCCGTTCAGTTTGGAGAGCACCACCTCCGCCGGCCGGTTGTTGACCATAAACCGGTCCAGGGCGGTCGACTTGCTGGCCCCCGGACGGGACAACAATTCGGCCGGGAGGGATCTGGGTCTGGTCGTTTTCGGCCGCCTCTCGATTTTCCAGTACAGCCTGGGGCTTCTCAACGGAGCCGGGATTAATAAAAAGGATGACAACAGCCACAAAGATTTTGCCGGTCGGCTCGTCGTCAGTCCGGGGGGTGGATTGAGCCTCGGATTATCTGTTTACAGAGGTCAGAAGTTAGATACTGGCACTTCAACCAATCTGGCCAGAAACAGGCTGGGCCTGGAAGCCAGCTGGGACTTCAGGTTTTTTCACCTCTGGGCCGAATACATTGAGGCCAGAGATGGACTCATCGAAAAATACGGCTGGTACGTCCAGACCGCCTTTGACCTCCAGTCCGGGAAGTATCAGCTCCTGCTGAAGCTCGACTCTTTCCAGCCCGACCGCAACCTCCCCGGGCAGAGAAGCGAGGTCTATACCGCCGGAGCCAACTGGTTCCTGAGCCAGGCCTCCAAGGTCCAGGCTAACCTGGAATACCATCACCGGGGAGTTGAGCCCGACCACAGCGTTTTGTTGCTCCACCTCCAGGTGGGCTTTTGATGATTTTAATAAAGAATAATTAATAAAAAAGAAGAGGAAGGATAGCATGAGCCCCTTGAGACTCCACAACCGATACCGCTTCCCGCTGGACAACCGCCATACCCTTCGCCCGGGGCCCAGGACTGATAAATCGCTTCCGAGAAGCGTCTGGATTCTTCTCCTGGTAATTGCTCTGCCCGTATTCATGGCCGGAATAGAGGCTGCCCAGAAAAGCAATCTGTCCGGGAAACTGAGCATCTCCGGAGCCTGGGCTCTTTATCCACTCGCTGTCCGCTGGGCCGATGAATTCCAGAAAGAGAATCCGGCAGTGAAAATAGACCTTCAGGCCGGAGGTGCCGGCAAAGGCATGGCTGATGTCCTGGCCGGTCTGGTGGATATTGGCATGCTCTCCCGCAACATCTATCCCGAAGAAA
>CAZDZU010000032.1:0-3168 GCA_964509995.1 uncultured Eubacteriales bacterium
GCTATCTCTCCAGGCTCTAGAAAAATTCCCGGACAATATTTATATTCAGGCCGACACCGTCAAGGCTTTGCTGATTTCTGGACGGTATAAAATGGCCGCAGACCTTCTGGACAGAATGCGCGTTCTACCGTATGAGGGGGCCAGCGAGGTTCATAGCCTTTTTGTCCGCACCCATCTGCATCTGGCCCTCGATTTAATGCTGGAACAGAAATGGACTGAAGCCCTGGCTGAAATCACCCGGTCCAGGGAATATCCCGAAGCCCTGGGAACCGGACGCCCGTTCAACCCGGACCAGAGATTTCAGGATTTCCTGGAGGCTGTTTGCCTGGAAGGGATGGGAAAGCAGAAGGAAGCCAGAAATAAATACCAGAATATCATTGACTACAGTCTGAAATTCCCTTCCAGTTCTGGTTCATTTTTCTATAAATTGAGCCTGCAAAGACTCGGCCAGAAGAGCTCTGCTCCCGTGGCCAAAGATAAAGGTCCGGAAGAATTTATGGAAAAAATTAAAAATCTTTTAAGAGAAACCTTTTTGACGTAAACTGAAATATCTAAAGAATTCAGCCGGGAGGTTATCTTGAAAAAAATCATTCCTCTGATTCTCATCCTCTGTCTGGCCGCTTCTAACTTCAGATGCGCCAGCTGGAGCAAAACAGCCAAGGGAGCAACCATCGGTGCGGCGGGTGGCGCTGTGGCCGGAGCCGTGGTGGGCAAAGTAGCCGGAAGCACCCTGGCCGGAGCCATCATCGGAGCGGCTGTCGGCGGAGCGGCCGGAGCTTATATCGGACGGCAGATGGACAAGCAGGCCGAAGAAATGCGCCGCGACCTGGAAGGAGCCAGGGTGGAAAGAATCGGCGAGGGCATCAAGATTACTTTCGACTCCGGACTTCTATTTGACGTCGACAAGTATGACCTGCGCCCGGCCAGTCAGGAAAACCTCAAGAAACTGGCCGGGATCCTTAACAAGTACCCGGATACCAACATCATAATTGAGGGGCATACCGATTCCACCGGCACCCGAGAATACAACCTGACTCTGTCCGAGAGAAGAGCCAGGGCCGTGGCCGCTTACCTGGCCCAGCTCGGAGTCCAGTCCTCGCGCTTTTCGGTGATGGGCTACGGTCCCGACCAGCCGATAGCTTCCAACGAGACGCCCGAAGGCCGTCAGCAGAACCGGCGGGTGGACCTGGGTATCATTGCCAACGAAAAGCTGAAAAAAATAGCTCAGGAACAGGCCGGGAAATAAGACTCTACCAGTTCCTGTAATCCACCAGCGGCAGGGAAACCGGAGCTTCAAGCCTGTAGATGGCGAAATAATCTCCAGCTTCTGGAACCAATCTGAATTTGAAATAACGAATCAACCCGTATTCAGACTGAGGTTCAAGCAGACAGGAAATCAGATTGGCCGCCGGCTGTTCGCAGCTGACAATAAAATCGCCGCGCTTCAACGGCACCTTCAGCTGTTCTGGCCGAATTTCCAGTTTTTCCGGAGCCAGATAATCGGTTGTGGCCGGAACAACTTCGATCACTTTATAGCCGGTGGCTTCAGCTACTGTCGCCCTCTCCACCATCTGAACCCGGATGCCATGCCTGACCAGCACTTCAGCCAGATCGAGTCTATCGGCCGGGATTACATATCCAGCCGGGCGCTTGACCGTCAACCTGGATTCAACCAGTGGAAACCAGTTCTTTTCCACCCTGGTTATGATTTTCATCTGAGGCGGACCCTGGTAGGGCGCGATATCTTCAGCCAGGAGATAATCGCCGGCTTTCCTGTCGACCCTCATAATCCCTCTTATGCTGGAACCGGTCCTTTCAAAGGCCCTGAGCTCCAGTTGTGGTTGTCGCGGGTCCCTAACATAAGCCATCTTCAGGTGAACGGGGTCATCCTCAGACTTCTGCCGGGCCCTTTTCAGCAGGCCGGTTCTCAATTCCCTGACCAGAGTCAGGACCTCGGCCGGCCGCTCGGCCAGGATTTCGGCCAGAGCCCTGAGGCCTTCATACTGCCAGCCGGTCCTGGCTTCAAGCGAGGCCAGGTCGTGTCTGGAAGCCCCTTCCTGGATGAAAGCCAGGGTTTCGTAAATTCCAAGGCTGTTGCGGCCATCATTCAGGTCAGTCGTGCTGAAACGGAGCATCATTTCCCTCCCCGCTTCCTGGGCCAGCCGCGCTCCGGAAGAAGTATCCATTCCCAGGACTTCACTGACCAGGTACTCATGAAAGGTAATCCTTTTCCTGGCCAGTTTCTTTTCGATCTCTTTCAATATGGTATTCCTGGAATATTCCTGAAGCGATCGGTGGATGTTGAGGTTGGAAACGCAGCCCACTGACACCCGGTAATAATCGTCCCCCTTTTCGTGAATGTCCATCGTGACCTCGGGCTGGTAGAGGCTGAACACCCGATGTATCGCCCTGGTGGAATCGCCCTCAAGTTTGACATGATCCCGGTTGAGGTCCAGACCGGTTTCATTCTGGCGGATATCAAAATAATTTCCATAAGGGTTAGCCTGGGGCATTACCAGGACATTGATTTTCTTGAGCAACGGCCTGAGGTCTCCGCCGGCCAGGTCCCTTATCAACCTCAGGGCCGCTTCCTTGGCCGACTGCTCATTGCCGTGCTGGGCAGCAATAAAAAACAGGGTCGGCTTGTTGCGGTCGAGGGAAGCCGGTTCACCGGTTCCCTCTTCGGTCAGAACACATAGAAAAAGGTCACGGGCAGGATAATTTCCCGTCTCCCCTGTCCGCCCGACCACCCTGACTTTAAGGACCGGATGGTGAGCAGTCAGAATTGAAAGAAACCTGGCCACATCTTCATACTGACTGTACCTGGTATAACGGGCTTCTTCGGCCGGTGTTTTCAGAACAGCCGCAGCCAGCGGAATTGATGATAACAGCCAGAGGCCAAGGATTAGAAGGGCAATTTTTTTCTTAATTCTCATCATGACCTCCTTCAATTGTTGCCGCTTTGCTATTTGTTTTTTCCCAAAAAATCAGGCTGTCATTATGAATCCAGCCTGCCTTTTTATATTTACCAGAGGTTTTTTATTAACCCCATTAGTTCTGCCTGTTACCAAGCGCCGCCGGATCGAGCTTCAGACTGAGATCAAGCACTTCCCCGTTCCTCAGCACTTTGAACTTGATTTCTTCTCCCCAGTTAAATCCGGCCAGTAT
>CAZDZU010000032.1:3178-9181 GCA_964509995.1 uncultured Eubacteriales bacterium
GTATCATCCTGAAGTCATTAACCTCAAAAACCTCCTGACCATTAACCGACAGAATCACGTCTCCTTTGTCCAGCCCGGACATCCGGGCCAGAGCTTCACTGGGGCGCGAGGCTACTATCAGGTTTTTCAGCCCCTCCACTTTTTTCAGGTTTATGCTCACCGCCGGGTAAGCCGGATATTCTCTGGCTTTAACTCCGTATATAAAATCAGCCAGGCCGCGGGAAACTTTCTGTCTGCTGCCCTCGGCCACCTGAATCCCGATTACCGTAACCTGGGGCCAGCGGCTTAACAGCCGGGTTCTCAAGTTCAAGCCCAGGCCATAGAGCAAATGACCGGAGCCGGCCAGCACCACCACCCTCCGGCCGCTGGCTTCAGCCGTCCGGACGGCATTACGTCCCATGGTTTCATCCCAGGCTACCTGGGCCCGGTACAGAGCCTCAAACATGGAATCCAGCCCGGCTCCTTTCATCTGGGGAGGAATTTCTTCCGATTCAAATATCGTCCGGACCAGGAGCCGGTGTTCAACCTGGTTCAGGTCCAGAGAAGGTATGACTTTTTTTTCATCCTCGTTCAGGGCCTCATAGCCCTGCATTCTAACTTTGGAAATTAGATTTCGCGGGGCGTTCAGGGCAAAGATTGGAAGCTTATGTTCGCGGGCAAAATCAAAAATCTTCTTGTAATAATTGTAATTGAAATTCCAGGTAACATACCACCTGATTTCCCGCAGGAAACTGCTCTCATCAAGTTCACCGGCCACCCAGCGGTCCAGAACCGGTTGCAGGTCAACCGTAACCTGTTCCAGACCAATGGCCAGATTGGAATCCTGAAGGTAGAGAGCTTCTATAATCCTGAACTGCATCTCGTGCATTTCCAGGTCGTCGTGAGTCTCCCCCACATGTATCAGGCGAGCTTTTTTCATTTCTCTGACCATGGACTCAAAGGTCACCGGCTTTTGTTTTCTGGCCGAATACAGTTGACCGCTTTCAACATTAATAAACCGGCCCCGGTGCTCTTTAGGGCCGAGCGGCAGAAGCAGTGATTTGTCTTCTGCCCTGACCTGAGACCAGAGCCAGGACATAAGGATTAAAGCCAGGATTAAAAGCCCGGTTGCCTCTTTTAAGATTCCTGAAGTCTTCTGACTTGGATTGTAATTCATTAAAAATAACTCCTTTCAGCTGGCAGCCTGTGGCCAAACACTAATTTTTCTCCCCTCTTAAATCTGTCCTTCATGGGTTTTCATTCAACATCCGTTTTTTCATCTGATATCCGGAAACTCCTGCTTCAAATTCTCCAGGACAAAATCGGCCAGGGTTTCCTGAAAGACAGCCACCCTGGCCGGCACTTCTTTCCTGATTTCCCAGGCCCGGAGCTGGGCTCCGGCTTTGTCCATAACCTGATTCTCCAGGCGCATCAATTTAGCCAGAACACCTTCACCGTCATATGTCCTGAGCCGGTTAACATTAAGATACTGGGGCATCCTTCCTCTGCGGTCGGGATAAAGATACTGCACCAGTTTTCTGGAAAAGGCATTAAGAGGACAGGTTTCTCCACCCGGAGCTGAAGCCACCCTTGGCACCTGGCCTGAAACCGGCCAGACGGGAATGGCGGCTATGGTTATTGGCTGACCCAGAAGAACCCACATAGTGGCCAGGTCGGGGCGCTCGGGCGAAGGAGCCCCCTCAAAAACAACCGCCGAGGCCGTGCTGTTTCTGTTGATGGTGTCGTTGGTATTTATGTAAAGCGGCCTGGACGGATCTTCGGGAAGAGGCCGGCTCAAGGGAAATGAATGAAGCTTTTCGTGATTGAGGTCCCTGGCTGCTTCCTGAAGTATGAATTTCACCCCAAGCCGTCCGGCGGCCCTGGCCTCTTCCGCCAGGTGGGACATCCTTTCAAACCTGATAAATCCACCACCCTGAAGGTAATCAGGAGAAGTATAGGAAAAATTGGTCCTGACGATATAACCGAATGGAGCTACTTTTTTATCATCGGCATCAAACCGGGTGTAGTATTCTGAAGAAGTCTCAAAAAAACAGGCCTTCCCCATAGCGTCAATCACACCGAAATTGGCCGCCAGATCCCATTTCCCCTTTTCTCTCTGGAGCAACTTTTCGAAGTCCTCAACGGTGGCGCACTGGCCGAGAGCCAGTTTCATAAAGCTTCCGTTCCCGGAGCCATCGTACTTTCTCTCCCTGACCGCGAGGTCATCAGCCTGGGAGTTCATTATGGCCAGGCCACGGTCGTTAAGGCCAGCCCAGATTTCTTTTCCGGTCTCATCCCCGGCATCGATCAAACCTATAAAATTGAACTTTTCGCCCCTAAAATACATCAACTTGTTCAGCAGCTGAGGAGTGTCGCGGTTTTTCCACATCAGCGGTCGACCGCTGGCACTGGCCCGGCCCGAAACCACAATCAGGGTGCAGGCCGGACTCTTTGTCTCAAGAGTAACAAAAAGAATAAGGGCGGCTAAAATAGAAATTGCCGCTGACCATTTCTTAAATCTTTCCATCGCGGCTCCTGTCGTAAATTATGAAAATCATTTTCTAAATTTTACCTCATCTGCCTGGTGCAAAAAAAGAAAATCAATTTCTTCTCCCGCCCAGAATGGCTTCTGCCTCAGAAAACATCTGCCCCCTGCCCTGCTTTTCAGAGCTAAGAAATTAAGGAGCCTGGCTTCATATTTATGGGTCTAATCTTTTCTTCCGAGTGATAAAACCGGCCCAACTGAGCATCGGGTTAGATACAGACTGGCCGAAGAATCATTTTCCTGACCGGGAAATCATTCGGACTCAGGAATTTTAAGTACAGCTCTCCGAAGGTAAGCCGGTTAGACTAATCGATCAGGCCGGTGGGGATATACAAAAGAGGACTTAATCGGGAAATCAAAATAGAAAAAGGTTCTTGGATTGAGATAGATACCCCTGGCGCTTATACCAGCCCAGAAGCAAAATTCAGGACATTTAGATTCCCTATTAATTATTGTCCTGACCAGATCTCCGGGCCGGGTATTAATTCTGATTGACTTTATTCTTCTTCCGGCTTCACCCGGCCTTCTTTGATGGCCTCGGAGATTATTTTCTGCTGAATCTGAGCCGGCACCTCTTCGTAATGAGAAAATTCCATTATAAAAGAGCCCCGGCCCCCGGTGATTGAGGTCAGGGTCGGCTCAAAATCAAGCATTTCAGCCATCGGCACCTGAGCTTTGAGGATTCTCATGTTGCCCTTCTGTTCCATGCCCTGAACCTTGCCGCGGCGGCCGTTCAGAGCACCCATGATGTCACCCATATAGGCTTCCGGCGTATAGATCTCAACATTCATCACCGGCTCAAGCAGGGTGGGCCTGGCTTCTTTCATCCCCTTCTTGAAGGCCATGGAGGCAGCTATCTTGAAGGCAATATCTGATGAATCAACTTCATGGTAGGAGCCGTCGTAGAGAATGACCTTGAAATCAACCACCGGATAGCCGGCCAGCACCCCTTTCTTCCTGGCTTCCTGAATGCCTTTCTCAATGGAAGGGATGAAATTTTTAGGAATAGCTCCGCCGAAAATCTTATCTTCGAATTCAAAATCCTTGCCGCGGGGCAGCGGTTCCATTTTGATCTTACAATCGCCGTACTGACCGCGACCTCCGGTCTGCTTCTTGTACTTGCCCTGCACGTCGGATCTGCCCTTAATGGTTTCCCGGTAAGGTATTTTGGGCGGCTTGAGATCCACATCCACGTTGTAACGCTTCTTCAGCTTGTCAGTGATGATTCTGACGTGGAGTTCACCATTACCGGAAATCAGCAGCTGGTTGGTTTCCGGATCTCTCTCTATTCTGACCGTCGGGTCTTCCTCTGTTACCCGATGGGTAGCCTGAGATATTTTATCCTCGTCTGCCCTGGTCTTGGGCTCTATGGCAAAAGAAATTGAGGGTTCAGGAAACTTGATGGGCTCAAACTCAATTTCCGCGCCCTTGGCACACAGGGTATCGCCGGTCAGAGTAGCTTTCAGTTTGGCCGTGGCCACAATGTCGCCGGCTCTGGCCTGACCGGCCGGAACCTGCTCTTTTCCCTGCAGGAAAAAGACACCTCCGAGCTTCTCATCAGTATCCTTGGTGCTATTGCTAACGGTGGCATCTCCGCTGACCTTCCCCGAAAATACTCTCAGCAGCGAGATTCGTCCGGTGTAGGGGTCGGAAATGGTCTTGAAAACCAGAGCCGCAAAGGGTCCGTCAACCGAAAAGTTAAAAGACTGCTCCTGACCTTTTACCCGGGCTTTAAGACTGCCCCTATCCACCGGCGAGGGCATAAAATCAACAATCCCATCCAGAATCTTATGAGTCCCGATGTTGCTCAGGGCTGAGGCGGCAAAAATCGGAAAAATCTGATGAGCCAGAATGCTTTTCTTCAATCCCTGGAGAAGTTCTTCAGCCGTCAGTTCTCCTTTTTCAAAATATTTCTCCATCAATTTTTCGTCGCTCTCGGCCACCAACTCTACCAGCTGGGTATATCGCCTTTCTACCTCTTCTTTCAGATTGGCCGGTATATCGGTTTCCTGAAACTTTCCACTATCGTCTTTCTCGTACAGATAGGCCTTCTTTTTGATCAGATCAACCACACCGGAGAAGTCCTTTTCCTCTCCCACGGGGATCTGAACCGGGATGGCCTGGCGCCCGAAGAACTGCTGAATCTCTTCGACTGTCCGCTTAAAGCTGGAATTTTCACGGTCAAGTTTGTTGACTACCAGCATCCGGGGGAGGTGGAGTTCTTCCAGCATTTCCCAGACTTTTTCCGTGCCCACTTCCACCCCGGCCACACCACAGACCAAAACCAGAGCTGAGTCCACCGCCCTGAGGCTTTCTCTGGTATCCCAGAGAAAGCTGCTGTAACCGGGGGTATCTATTATGTTGATCTTATTTCCCTTCCAGTCTACAAAACAGGGTGCCGAGTTGATGGAAATTTGTCTTTCGATTTCTTCCGGGTCAAAGTCGGTAACGGTGTTTCCTTTGTCCACTCTGGTCAACCGGGTGGTCACTCCGCCGGCAAAAAGTATGGCTGCCGTCAATGAGGTTTTTCCGGATGAGCCGTGTCCGATAAAGGCAATGTTCCTGAGCTTTTCCGGGCTATAATCGGCCATATTCATTCCTCCAGTCAGGTTTTTTCAGGCCAAGAAAGAGATTCTTGGGAGCTAAATGAGTATATATAATAGTAAAAAAAGGCGATTAACTCAAGACAGGCCACCCATTTATTTAAGGGCTGCCTCGGCCTCAAGGATTTTCTCAAGCTCCGGTGGCAACGGGCTCTCAAATTCCATCTCCTGTCCGCTGGCCGGATGCTTCAGGCGAAGCTTCCAGGCATGCAGGAACAGGCGGGAGAATCTGGTCCTGGGTCGGCTGCCTCCGCCATATCTTGTATCCCCGGCCAGTGGATGCCCGGTTGCCGACAGATGAACCCGTAACTGATGGGTTCTGCCCGTAATTGGCCTAAGTGCCAGCAAAGTGGTTTCCTTAAATTCTCTCAAAACTTCGTAGTGAGTAATGGCTACTCGCGGTTTTCTGGTCCGGACAGAAATCTTTTCCCGGTGATGGATGTGTCGTCCGAGTGGCAGGTCAATCGTTCCCTTCTTCTGTCTGAAACGGCCAAGGGCCAGGCCCAGATAGGTTTTGTGGATTGATCTTTCTTCAAACTGCTGTCTCAGCGACTGGTAAGCAGTCTGGGTTCGGGCGACAACCATGACTCCAGAGGTGTCCTTGTCCAGTCGATGAACAATCCCCGGACGGGCAGCAGAACCAACGGTCGCCATTTCCGGATAGCGATTCAGTAATCCGTGGACCAGGGTCCCCCGCTTCACTCCAGCTCCTGGATGAACCACCAGCCCCGGAGGTTTGTCCAGGACAATAATATGTTCATCTTCAAAGATGGGGTTCAGGTCAATCGGTTCGGGTTGAAGCCCGTCCTCAGGAGCGGAATCCGCGAGCGTCAGGTCGATTTCATCCCCGACTTTTAATCTCTGTCCGGGCCTAGC